>CACEHW010000003.1 GCA_902559415.1 uncultured Fidelibacterota bacterium | reverse complement strand
CGTTGATTTTTGGAACAGTTGGCACTGGTGGTGGTTTTGGAGCTTTTGAATCAAGCAATGTTTTTACTGTTAACTATACTCCTGCGGCAGGTTTTGCTCCAGTAACAGTAGGTTTTACAGTTTATGATGATAGTTATGATGGAACTACTGTGCATGCTGTTGGTGAAGCAGTAGCTGCTGAGCTTGGTTATGAACTAAAAACTGAGTACCATTGGAATTTATCAACCGCTGGTGGGAATGTTATACTAGAAGACCAAACTTTTATAAGTGGTGTTGATCTTTATGGTGGTGCGAGTGTGGACAACAGTTCACTTCTTCACTATAATTCAGCTGCCGCGGTTACTGTGGACGGTTTTCATATAAATGTTACAGGTGGTTATGATGCTCCAAATGATTTTTCTGGTTATACAATCACAAGAGATGAGGCGAATGCAGCTTTATATGGTGCGTCTATTTGGGATATGACTTCTTACATGCAACAAGGATGGGCATTAACAGCTAAAGCAGTTGATACTTATGGAGCTGGTTTGACTTCAGTTGATTATCTACAAAGAGACATTGAGGTTAGATGGGTAGGTGAGTTTGTTGATGAGCCTATTACTACCGATGCCGGTGTTGTTTATTATGGTGCTAATACTGATCTTCCTCATTCATATGTTTGGATTAGTGGTTCAAGACTTAGTCCTTTAACTGAACACCCTAGTCCGGCAAATCCAGGTGATGGTTCTAGTTTTAGAATAGCTGTTCCATTTGAAGTATGGGACATGGAAGACCCTAGTGGAGAGCCAGTACAGATTGATATGGATATTTATGATAGGATGCAGAGCTACAACTCTGGAGATACTGTTTATGTATTTAATCCATTTGATCGTATGTATACACACTTCATGCATCATGCTTATCAGTCAGATGGTCTGTATGAGGATGGGCCTTCTGGAACACCTACTGACTGGTTAACTTGGAACGTAGTTTGGTGGGATGCGCAGTTCAACCAGGGCGATGTCGTAACTTTTAATTATGCGAATCCAATACAGGCTGGTGTAGATCAATTTGACTTTACAACCAAAGCTAGTATGACAGCTGCTTCGAATGATGTTTCTGAGGTAAGTGTTTATCCAAATCCTTACTACGGGACACATCAATTGGAGGGTAGTCGTGCTGATAAATATGTTTCTTTCAACCACTTACCATCTGAGGCTACGATTGATATCTACTCGCTTGGTGGTGTCTATGTAAGAAGCATTCATAAGCACGATGATACTCAATTTGCAGAGTGGGATCTTAAAAACCAATATGGTTACCCTGTAGCAAGTGGGATGTACATCGCACGCATCACTTCTGGTGGTGAAGAAAAAGTCTTAAAGATAGCTCTTGTCCAAGAAACACAAGTGCTTAAGTACTATTAATAAGAATTGAAATGGAGAATAAAATGAAAAAACAGATTATTACAACTTTCGTAATTATTGTTATTAGCTCCCTGTTGATTGGGCAAAACTCAAGAATGGGTTCTGCTTCTTCTACTCAGTTGCTTGTAGTCCCAAGTGCTAAGCACCTTTCTGGTGGTGGCGCGGCAGCTACAGCTACTGGTATGGATGCAGCTTTTTGGAATCCTGCGGGGTTAGCAAATAGTGAGAATAACATAGATGCTATCTTTTCAAACAGGCAGTATATAGCCGACATCACTAATAGCTTTTTTGGTGTTGCAACAGCCATTGGTGAGTATAAGATGGGTCTTAATGTTAGAACTTTTAATATGGGTGATATTGATGAAACTACAGTTTGGTACCCAGATGGTACAGGTCAGGTTTTCACACCTAACTTTTCTGTTATAGGTGCCACATTTGCTAGAAGACTTTCTGATAATACAACTGTTGGTTTGAATACTAATGTTATCAGAGAGAGCTTTGGCAGAGTTGCTGCTACTGGTGTTGCTTATGATTTAGGTGTTCAATATAAAGGCCTACTTGGAAGAGAAGGTCTTGATGTTGGATTCGTACTTAAGAACTTTGGTTCACCAATGAAATATGATGGAGAAGGTCTTGGAGTTATTGCTACAGCTACTGGCTCAGATCGTCCTGAGGAATACTATAAGGTAGATGCACAGCCGTTTGACCTCCCTTTTGCATTTGATATGGGGCTGTCATACAATGTAGCTGGCGCTGATCTAGGTGTGACTTATACAAGTAATTATTACGCTACTGATGAGCTAAAACTTAGTGTTGGTTACGTTTTAGATGGATTAGGATCTGTAGGTGTAGGTTTTCAAACATCTGGTGCTGCTCAAGAAATAGAGCATCATGATGATGATCATGACCATGGTGATGAAGATTGGTATACAAACCCATCAGATGGTGTTTCTTTTGGTGCTTCTCTTGATGTATCTAGATTTGTTGGAATGAATATGAGTGTTGATTACTCTATGCTTCCAATGGGTGATTTTGGTACTAATTCAGTTTTAGCACTTAGGATTGCTTTCTAATAATATCTAAATATTATTATTAATTTAAAAGGGCAGATTTTTCTGCCCTTTTTTTGTATGCGATTTTTTATTTTATTAATATTCTATTTTTACTCATTTTCGAATTGTGAAGTTTATAATGGTTTAATTTTGTTTTCACAAAGTCAAGGATCAGCTAGCTCAAAAACATATCTAATTAATAATCTATATAATAAGGTTAACGTCTGGGAACATGAATTATCTGCTATTGGGATTCCGCATTTAAATCCTGATGGATCAATTATTATACAATTTAAATCTACAGATCATTCATTTGGGAATACACGCGGACCTATTGGTGGTAATTTTAAAAAGATTGACTGGGATGGTAACACACTATGGGAATACGATTTTTATAATAATTCATTTCATCCTCATCATGATTTTGAAGTATTACCTAATGGTAATATTTTAGTACTAGGTTGGGAGAAAATAGCCTACTCTGATGCAATTAATGCCGGTAGGGTGAACATCGAAAATGAAATTTGGCCTTTGGTTATTTATGAGATATCGCCCATTGGCAGTAACACCGCAGAAATAGTTTGGGAGTGGCATATATGGGATCATCTTATTCAAGATATAGATAGCTCACTAATCAATTATGGGACTATTGAAGATAAACCAGAATTACTTGACATAAATATTGGTGAATTTACAAATCCAAATGAAGGGGATTGGTTACACACTAATGCAATAGCATATAATGAGAACATTGATCAAATAGTGTTTTCTTCAAAACACTTAAATGAAATTTTTATTATTGACCATAGCACTACCACATTAGAAGCTAGTGGACATGATGGTGGAAATGGTAATAAGGGTGGTGATATTTTATACAGATGGGGGAATCCTATCAACTATGGTAGGGGAACTAGTAATGATCAAAAGTTAAGCGCTCAGCATGGTGTACATTGGGTTCCAGATGATTTTCCTGGTTCAGGTAAGTTACTTATTTTTAATAATAATCCCATAGATACTATCCCCAACAGTAATGAATTTGGAAATTCATCTGTGATTGAATTTGAACCACCAATGGACTCTCAAGGTAATTATTTTTTAAATAGTGATAGCGTCTATGGTCCTGATAATTATGATTTGGTTTTTGGTGGTAATGATTCCTTTTTTTCTAGTTTCCAATCAGGAGCTTATAGATTACCCAATGGGAATACATTTATTACAGTCTCTGAAGAAAAACGTTTATTTGAGGCAGATGAAGATGGTGAGATTGTATGGGAATGTTCTACTGAACAGGTCAGTGAATTAATTGGGTATACAGCTAGGGCTAAAAAATATAGTCTTTCATACATCAGTGATTTAGAGGGAGATATATATATTGACTACGCTATTAATATTTATGATTTGATAAAAGTCTCTGAGCTTATAATGGGGAATCAATTTTTAGATAAGGGTGATGTTAATGGTGACGGTGAAATTAATAATGAAGATATTTTCTATTTAATTAATCTAATTTTTTAACAAAAATATTATCAAGCATTTCATATAGCTTATCATAAGGGATGTCTTTCCCTAGGTATATTTCTCTATTATCTTTTTGGAGAATCAACTCCCAATGAAGGTGTGCTTCCCTTCTTGTCCCAAGAGTGCTAGCTTTTGTCCCAGAGTTTCCTGTCTTGCCAATGTATTGTCCCGCTTCTACTTTAGCCCCACCAATTATATCTTTGTCTATGCTTGATAAGTGTGCGTATATCGAAATAGTTCTAAAGCCAGGGATCAGTTCAAAACCATGATCTAGAAAAATAGCTTTTCCAAGAAGAACATTATTAAATATATCTGAGGGCGTATGTCCAACACTACCTGAAGAGCGCAACATTTTTTCCCTGAACTTTGCGGGATATTCTTTATAATTATGATCTGCTCTTATAACTAATCCTGGTGCTACAGCCCTGACATCTGTCCCCCAGTTTGAAAAAAAGTCTATACCTCTATGGGTTCCATTTCTATAGGTTCTAGGGGCATTAGGCAGTCTACTAGACCTTTTTGGGAGTTTAATATCTTTGCAAGGGAGTAAAAGTTTTAAATCTTTTACCCACTCAGGGTTGAAAAAATCAGTGTTTTCTATTTTTTGATTCTCTTTTGATATTTTTCCTAAAATATGAAGAGGTGATGTATTTGGATTTTCTAAACTTTGAGCACTAATTATAGTAGTGAATAAAAATACTATAATATTTTTTTTATACATTAATTATTAGCAATATGATCTATTGCAGATTTAATTGTATCAATAGGTTCTCCAGAAAAAGATTTTATCTTATCGGCAATAAAAATAGTGTCTTTCTCTCCAGTGCCTAAATTATAAGGTTTGTCAAAGTAAACCGCTGCTGTTTGTAGGTCTGTTATTTTTATAGTTTCAAAAATTGTTTGATTGTAATTAGCCCATGAAGTAGGAGTAATTACCAGCCCTGAAGCAGAATTTCGATTTCTTTGAATAAAATTGATTGCAATATATTCTTTATGAGTTTGAATTATTTTAAGATTGATATCTTTTTTTCTGACATGAAGACGAATTGCTCGGTTGATTTTATCAAGAGTTAGTTTTTCTCCAACTGTAGCAGATTTTAAGCCTACGAGATTAAGATTAGGTCCATGTAAAATTAAAATTGTCATTTATTCAGGGGGATTATATTTCCTAATATATATCCGATGATAATACCAACCAATAAAGCTAATGTAATAGTTCTACTTTTTGATAGCTCATTGACATATCCTTTTTTAATTGCAACCACTGAAACTACCCATCCCATAGCATTTAAAATATAAAAAATGGGTATGGATATTACTTTTAATATAAAAGGCCCAAAAAATGGGATTAATGCAATGAGAGATGTAATGCCTGAAAAAATTTGAGTAAATGTACCTAATGCCAATGTTATAAGAATAATTATTCTTTGGTTGATTCCATATTGATGCCCATAAAAAAATGCTAAACTCAATACTATTACCAATATTATCCAAACTAAGATTTTCCATTTAAGTTTTGATACCAATGTGACTTTATTCATAAGAAGAGGCTTTTATTTTTTCCATGAAAATTTACCGATTAATCCACCTATCCCTACTAAAAGAATGTATAATGGCTGGGTTAGGCTCCAAGATATATAAGATAAGATTGAGATTTTTGTTAAAAATAATTTAGAGCCTATGTAAAGGACAATTGCTTCGAGTAATAATTTTATAAAAAATAATATTGAGGTAATGTATAAAGATATGATTAAAGAAACTAATATGGTTATGTTTGCTGCAAAAGCTGATACTAGAAAACAAAAGAATAATGGACTAGTAAATAAAGTAAGTTTTGAGTTTGAGGACCACCTTATTCTTTGATTTATATATCCTAATATTGTCTTTTTGGGTAAGGTAGAGACAAAACTATTTTCATCATAATTAAAAACTGCTCCCCTTAATTTTGAGATGGCCTGCACAATATACATATCATCTCCAGACTCTTTGTCTTTAACAGGTTCAAACCCTCCGATTCTAAAAAAATCTTCTTTTTTGTAAGCAAGGTTTTGTCCAGAACCGGAACAGATAATACCGTTTGTTAATAATCCCCCGTTAGATGCCATTATTCCTAAAAAGTCAATTTTTTGAATTTCATTAATTAATGTTGTTCTACTTTTAATTTTGGAGTATCCGATAACAACTTTATTTGTTTTATTTACAAGGTTTGCCATTGATGTCGCCCAATGTTTAGAAACCCGACAATCTGCATCAGTTGCTAATATAATTTCACCTTTAGAATTTTTTATAGCCTGCTCTAATGCATATTTTTTTGATGCCATATCTTTTTTCTTTGTAATATGAATACACTTTACAAATTCAAATTTTTTAGAATAATCATTAATAATTTGACCTGTTTTATCTTTTGATCTGTCATTTGAAACAATGACTTCAAAATTATTTTTATCAATTGTTTGCTTAATTAGATCATCTAATAGGTTAGATATATTTTTTTCTTCATTTCTTGCGGCGATAACTACTGAAACGAAAGGTAAACTTTGACCATGTTCATTCGAGTGTTTTTGCCTAAAAAGTAATCCAGATATAATAATGACAACAAAACAGAAATATGGAGTTGCCCCAAGTAATAATACTAGATCCATGTTATATCTGTAAAAATAATCCAGCAATCAAAAAGTAAAAAAGAACTCCTAAAATATCTATACTAGTAGTAACAAATGGACCAGTTGCAACGGCAGGATCTATATCTAGTTTTCTTAGAATTAATGGTATTATAGTGCCCACTGTTGCTGCTACAATCATTGAAGCACAAATACTAAGTCCAACAACAAATCCTAAGTTTTCTGGAGCATCAGAAAAAATAAACCTAGCAAAAAGTCCTAGTAACACTCCATATAATGTCCCAAGAATCAATCCGACTTGAGCTTCTTTTAAAATTAATTTTATTTCTCCACCTAAATTAACTCTTCCAGTCGCCATTCCTCTAACTATTATTGTTGAAGACTGAGTTGCTATATTCCCACCCATTCCTAGAATGACAGGTATAAAGGCAGCTAAAGCAATTATATTTTCTAACATATTTTCAAAAATGCCAATTAAGGAAGCAGCTATTATTCCCCCTATCCAACTAGCAAATAACCAAGGCAGTCTGGTTTTAGCGTTTTCCCAACTAGATTTTAATAATATCTCTCTATCTTTACCTGCACCAGCCATTCGTAAGAAATCTTCAGTTGCCTCTTCTCTTATTACATCTACAACATCATCGACTGTAACTATTCCAAGCAATTTTGAATCGGGATCTAGGACTGGTACTGCTAAAAAATTATATTGAGCTACTATTTTTGCAACTTCTTCTTGGTCTGTCTCCGGCCTAATTGAGTGTACATTTTTTATCATTATATCTTTTAGTGTCGTGCTAGAGGAGGTAGTAGTAAGTGCTCTTAATGAAATTATCCCAACTAATCTATCATCATCATCAGTGATATATAAATAGAACACCATTTCAGCGCCTTCTTGGTCTTGGAGTGTTTTAATTGCTTCACCAGCTGTAATGCTTTCATGTAAGGTAAAAACTTCGGTATTCATCAATGCTCCAGCACTATCATCTGGATATCCCATGATCTCAGCTATTTCTTCTTGTTCTTCAACATTTAATAATTCTATTATCGATTTAGCTTTTTCATCATCTAGAATATTTAGGATTCCACTTTGATCATTAGTTGACGCTTTTTCAATTATTGCAGCTATTCGTTCATAGCTTTCATTTTCTAATAATTCATTTACTAGAGCATCATCCAATTCGCTTAAAAATTCTGCAGTATGCTCACTCTCTTTCATTAATGAAAATATCTCCAATTGTTCTTCATCCTGAAAATGTCTAAATACTACTGCAAGGTCAGCAGGGTGAGTTTTACTTGTGAGTTTAATTAAATTTATTTTTGCATTTCTTCTTAAGAGTCTTCGGTAGGTATCCCTTAATATATTTATTTCATGGTCAAACATCTCCTTTCGCATATTATTTCTCAATCGGGGTTATGTTTTTAAAACCACTATAAATTAAATAAATAGCAATGGCTATGAATATCGGAGATACATTCTCATTCCAGAGGTATATACCAAGATCAGATTCATCAAAAACTGTTAAAATAAAAGCAATACCATTATTCATACTATGTAATACGATACTTGGGATTATAGAGTTCGTTTTCCATGATAGAAACCCAAGGATTACTCCTAATAAATAAATTTGAACGGTCCAAAATGGGTTGAAGTGTATCATTGCAAAAAACAAACTTGTAACTAAGACAGCTCGCGTGATATCCTTCCAGTGTTCTTCCAAAAATTTTTGTAAAAATCCTCGAAAAACTATTTCCTCCCCAATAGGCGCCATTATCACAACAGCAAGAAATAAAAATATAAAACCCAATGTAGAATCAGGCTGCATAATATTTCCTAGGTCAATAATGTAATCTGGAGTAGGGACTAATTGATGTAGAATTCGATCAAAGGTATCAAAAATAATTATCACGCCTAAACTAAAGACAGCAGAACTTTGAAGTGTTTTAGTTGGTATTGGATTTAATCTAAACGAGTTCAATATTGGCTTTTTTTTAATATTTAAGTAATAAATTGGGGGAAGTATGATTACTCCTTGTCCTAAGAAGAATGAGAGGTATAAGTAAAATTTATTCATTTCTTCAGGGTCAGATGCAAAAATCCCCATGATAATACCGCCAATAACAAATGCAGATATTACCGATAAAATTACGACGCCAACTACGCCTCCAAGTCTAACTGTGCTTCTCATTAAAATCAGGTTCTTATTGTTTCAATTAATTGAAACTTACGGTATTCATTTTTCATTAAAAAAACATGAATTGTAACCGAAAATATTAAATAATCCGTTGTTTTACGATATCAGAAAGATTATGATAAAGTACTCTAATTAACCAGCACTATAAACGGGGCGTCTTTTATGATACCCGTTTTATTTTATAGAGATCTCATTCATTAATATTGATCCTGCTATTGCGACATTTAACGATTCGCCTTGTCCAGTTTTTTTTATTGATATAAGTCTATCTAGATTGTTTTTAAAAGACCTATCAAAACCTTCTGCTTCACTCCCAAGGCATAGCATTATTTTTTTAGAGTATTCAGAGTTTTCCAACTGGCTTTTACCATTTTGATCTGCGCCAATTAATAAATAATCTTTTTTAATAAAGGTATTAATATCCATTTTCTGATAGATATTTATATAAGTATGTGCCCCCATAGCAGATCTAACTACTTTATTATTAAAAGGATCAGCAGAGTCAACTGACAGAGCAATGTTTTTAATATTAAACCAAGCTGCAGTTCTTAATAGAGTCCCCATATTACCAGGGTCTTTTATTTTATGAAGGTACAACCATCTTTTAGCATTTAAGTCTATTTTTCCTGGTGTTAGTATTTTACAAATACCAATAAGACCTGAAGGAGTCTTTGTATCTGAAAGTTTTGAAATTATTTTATTCGATACAGTTATAAGTTTTATCTTTTTTTGAATGCATAGATCAATTATTGGTTTATTATATCCAATTTCTGAATCTGATATAACTATTTCTTCAACTAGATTGCTTTTAAGAATATAATTTTCTACTGACCTTTTACCTTCAATCAAAAACAATTTTTCTTTTAAGCGTCCTTTTTTAGTTTTTAAAAACTGGATTTGTTTTAATCTTTTTACACTTAGCATTGTTTGAATTTCTATTATATAACTTTCAAAAGTAATTGAAAAAAACTGGCAAAGAACTTGGCCAAATCATCTTAACCCGGTAATTTTGTTTTAACAAATAGAAATATAATTATCTAATGAGTAAAAAACTTCCAAATATTGACTCTGAAATATCAAATTGGTATACAGATGTAGTAACAAAAGCAGGATTAGCTGATTATGGTCCTGTAAAAGGTACAATGGTGATAAAACCATATGGCTTCCAACTTTGGGAAAATGTAAAAGATGTTTTTGATGGAATGATAAAAAAAACAGGCCATGTAAATGCATATTTCCCATTATTGATCCCAAAGTCATTCCTTGCAAAAGAGGCAGAACATGTAGATGGATTTGCGAAAGAATGCGCTGTTGTTACTCATACTAGATTAAAATCAGAGAATGATGAAATAGTGGTAGATCCTGATTCTCGACTAGAAGAAGAGGTAATTATAAGACCAACTTCTGAAACTGTAATCTGGTCAATGTATAAAAAGTGGATACAATCCTATCGAGATTTACCTATTCTTATAAATCAATGGGCGAATGTAGTAAGATGGGAAATGAGAACTCGACTTTTTCTTAGGACTACAGAATTTTTATGGCAAGAGGGGCATACTGCTCATAAAACAAAAGAAGAAGCACAAAAAGAGACATTAGATATTTTAGATCTTTACAAGCGTTTAGCTGAGGAGTACCTAGCTATTCCTGTCTATACAGGATTAAAAACTGATGCTGAGAAATTTGCTGGTGCAGATAAAACATATTGCATTGAAGCTATGATGCTTGATAAAAGAGCGTTGCAGGCAGGAACTTCGCACAATTTAGGACAAAATTTTGCTAAGGCTTTTGATGTAAAATTTCAAACTGAAGATAATAATGAAGAATATGTCTGGGCTACTAGTTGGGGTATAAGTACTCGTCTTATTGGTGCTGTAATACTTGCTCACGGTGATAAAAATGGCTTAAGGATTCCGCCAAAAATTGCGCCTATACAAACTGTATTAATACCGATTTTTAGGAATACAGAACAGCGAGAATTAGTTGAGAAATATATTACTTCGATCGAGATTGAGTTAAAACAATTGGGGATACGATATTTTATTGACTGGAGTGACTCTTCTCCTGGCTTTAAATTCAATGAGTGGGAATTAAAAGGAGTCCCTGTTAGAATGGAGATAGGTCCTAGAGATGTTGAGTCAAATAAATTAGTTATAGCTCGAAGAGATAATTCAGAAAAACTATCTATTTCAAGAGATGAAATAAGAGATTCGCTTAAAACTATACTTGATGAAATCCAAAATAATTTATTTAATCAAGCAAAAGTTTTCAGAAATGAAAACACACATAATGTAGAAAATTATAACGATTTTAAAGAGATTATAAAACAAGGTGGTTTTGTAAAATGTGGTTGGGATGGTAGTCAAAAAACCGAACTAAAAATTAAAGAAGAAACAAAAGCGACAATAAGGTGCATTCCTTTTGACGAGAAGCCTGAAGGCTTAACTTGTGTTTATTCTGGCGAGTTAGCTAAGCACGAAGTTATTTATGCGAAAGCCTATTAATTAAGATCATTACACTATGATTATCAATACTAATGCAATTGTATTGAAAACATTTTCTTATGGTGAAACAAGTTTGATCTCAAGATGTTTCACTGAAGATAGAGGAAAAATTTCATTTATTATAAAGGGAGCAAAAGCAAAAAAGAATTTAATAGCACCTTATTTTCAACCTCTTAGTTATATTAATATTATTTTTAATGAAAATGAAAAGAGAGAATTACAGATTGTTTCAAAAGTATCTTTTGTTAAAATATGGACGAAAATTCCCCTATCATTAAAAAAAATGACTCTCTCTCAATCTGTGCTTGAAATATCAGATTTCACACTAGAGAAAAATGACCCCTACCCTAATCTATTTAAAATATTAATTAAAACATTTTTATATTTTGAAAATGATGATTTTGATGAAAATATTGTTTTTTGGCATTATGAATGTAAAGTTCTATCTGAGATGGGGTTTTTAATTGATATTGAAGATAATCAAGAATTTATTCAGGGGCCTTCTAGATTAAAAAAAACAGATTCTAGTTTTTTAGTACTACAAAATTTGATTAAAGGAAATCTTTCAATAAAAGACATCGGCAATCTTTCAAAAAAAGAAAATAAAGATGTCTCTCAATTTTTGTATCATAAATTATGTTATCACTTTGAAGGTTTTGAAAGAATGAAATCTTTTCAAGTAATTAAAGATATTTTTTACAATGGTTAGGAGATATATAATTAAGATATTTTTTCTAATATTATATTATATTTAAAACAATTTATGAAATATAGATTACAGTTTAACCCTGGAGAGGCTACATATAAGCCTCAATTATTTACTGATGCGATAAAATTTTTAATATCAATTAATTGTATTATATATGTTTTGCAATCACTAGCTGGGAAAGAAGATATTTTTTTTAGGTTATTTGGACTAGTGCCAAATGTATTTATTTCGGATTTAATGTTATGGCAACCGTTTACTTATATGTTCTTTCATGCCCCATTTTATTCTAATGTAGGGATATCACATATTTTATTAAATATGTTAGGACTCTGGGTCTTTGGCAGAGAACTAGAACAGGCATGGGGTAAGAATAAATTTTTAAAATATTATTTTATAACGGGTATCGGTTCTGGGCTCATAACTTATCTTTTTCAAATGAATTCTGACAATCCAGTAATTGGGGCTAGTGGAGCTGTTTATGGTATATTATTAGCTTATGGGCTGTCGTATCCCAATAGGGTATTATACATATGGGGATTGATTCCTGTACGTTCAATGTGGTTAGTAATAATTATGGGTTCTATTGCTTTTTTTGGATTACTTGGTAAAGCTGATGGTATTAGTCATGTGACTCATATATCTGGGATGCTAGTTGGCTATATTTTGCTAAAAAAGAAGTTGCGCTTATCGGATGTTCTATTTGCATTAAGGAAAAAAACTATTGAATTTCAAGTTCAAAGGAAGGAAGATAGGGACTTAAAGAATAATATTATCAACAAAGATGTTGATAAAATTTTAGAAAAAATAAAAGCTGTTGGTTTTAGTGGATTATCCAATGAAGAGCAAAGTAAATTATATGAAGCAAGTAAGAAAATGTCAAAAAATAGAGATAGAGATTGATATTTTATGCATAAAAAATTGGTGTTAAAATGAAATCACAATTTGATTTTGGTACAATTATTGGTCTAGCTGCAGGCCTTTTTTGTATTTTTGTTTCAATGATATGGCCTGAGGTTGACCGAGGTGATATTATTTTGTCTACTGGTGATTCGTGGCGGTTCGAGCAGTTAATTTGGTTTTTCCAACCACAGTCTGTTTTTATTGTCCTTGGAGGAGTTTTATCTGCAACTCTAGTTAATTACCCTATTAAAGCTGTTTTAAATATAGGTAGTGTTTTCAAAAATGTAATACTATCTGAAAATTTTGATTTTACTGGTACTATTGATAAAATTGTAATCCTTGCTGAAAAATCACGTAAAGACGGGTTATTATCTTTAGAAGCAGATTTAAATGAAATAGATAGTGTCTTTTTGAGGAATGGTGTTGAGTTAGCCATAAACGAAAGAGATAGTAGTAGACTAAGAACTTTTCTTACAATGGATCTTAATAATATTTCTACTCGTCATATTGGCGCTCAAGAGATTATTCTATATATGGCAGCCTATGCTCCAGCATTTGGCATGTTGGGCACAGTCTTAGGGCTAATTATTATGATGAATAAATTTCAAATGTCTGGTGAAACATCTTCAATCGATTTTAATGTAGCAGATCAATTTTCTTCACTTTTAACCGGAATGGGGACAGCATTAATTACAACTTTTTACGGAGTGTTTTTAGCTAATATGGTATTCCTTCCTATAGCTGGAAAATTAAAAAGAAGATCTGAGAATGAGATTATGTTAAAAAATATAGTTTTGGAAGGGATTATAAGTATACATGGCAGGGAGCATCCTATCTTGATTAAAGAAAAATTAATGACTTTCGTTGCGATGTCTGAAAGAAATGCTCTTGAAGAAAAAGAGAAATAGCTTTGCAGAGAAAATCAATATCTCAAGAAGAAGCTAGAGCTAAAACTACAGCTTGGGCTTTAACATTCGCAGATCTAACAACTTTGCTCTTAACTTTTTTTGTTTTACTGCTCGTAATTCTCAATGATGCTGAATCCCATGTTGACAGATTAGTCAATATTATTTTAAATGAAACAGAAAGAGAATTAAGGCCTCTTCAGCAAAATAATTTAGTAGAAATAGAGAGAGTGACTAAAGGAATAAAAATCACTCTCACTGGTTCAAAATTATTTAAATCTTTATCTGCAGATTTAAATCCAGAAGCAGATCCAATATTAGTTCAGATTGGTGGGATAATACGTACCTCCACATTAATGAATATTTATTCTCAGGAACGTTGGAAACCATTATTAGAAAGAATTAGTCGAGGCGAAGATACATTAAACATTGAAATAAGAGCAGAGGGGCATACTGATGATAAGCCAATTCCAATGAATTCTAATTTTAGGAACAATTGGGAATTAAGCTCGGCTCGAGCTTTAAACTTAGTTCAACGACTTAGTGAACTTGCCGAGATGGATCAACATTATTTTTCAGCACTCGGGTATGGTGAATTTCGTCCAAAGATTAATATAAATAATATAAAAGATAGAGCTCTAATTGAAGAAGCTAGAGCTCAAAATAGAAGAGTTGAAATATATTTTGATGCGTTCATTAAATCAAAAAATGAAATCCTTGAGAATATTTAGAATTTTTTTATATATATTTTTTATTAGCTATTTATTTTATCCATATAATATTTTAGCGCAAAGCAACCTTAATGAAATTGATGATCGTACTCAAGATTGGATTTTTGGTGAAGCTCCTGCTCCTAAATGGGTTACTACTCTTATGCGGGGATCCCATAGTACTCTAGAAGACACAAAATTTATTCTTAGTATACCATTATCAGAGTCATCTGTGACCTACGAAGCCATAGTCGATAGCAATGCAACACTTAAAAGGGAAAATAATCAACTTATTATTACTCCAAAAGAGGATTTTCATGGCTATATCTTTGTTGATTTAAAACTTGACATGAGTTTTTTATTAAAAGTGCTTCCAGTAAATGACAAGCCGATGCTTGCAGAAATAGAACAACAGTCTATTGAAGAAGATTCAGAATTATATTTGAATTTGTTTGCAATAGACATGGATGGAGATGATTTAACTTATGGAGCTTCAATAGATGGGAACGGTATTGTTGAGACTGAAGGAGACATGTTGACTGTTATTCCAAATCAGAATTACAATGGCCTTATTTATGTTACAATTGCTGTTTCAGATGGTAAAGATACTGAGGAATCCGAATTTAAGATACAAGTTATGCCAATAAATGATGCGCCAGTACTTGACTCAATAGATTCTAAATCTATAGCAGAAGATAGTTCATTGCAGTTATTACTTTCAGCAACTGATGTTGATGGAGATTCTCTTATATATAGCGCAGACGCTGGTGAAAATGCAGATGTAAGAATAAATGGCAGGCAATTACTTGTGACACCAAAAAATAATTTTAATGGTGAAATAGATGTGCTAGTATATGTTGATGATGGGACATCAAAGGAAAAAATAAATTTTCTTTTAAGAGTAACACCAGTAAATGATGCTCCTGTTCTTACTTCAATTATCCCCGATGAAAAACAAGAAAAAATAAATATTCAGTTGTTGGCTAATGATATTGATGGAGATAGTTTAATTTATAGTGTAAACACTGATGCAAGCGCTAAAGTAACGATGAAAAATAATTTATTAATAGTTAAACCAAATAAAGATTATGAAGGAACGGCCCCATTAACATTAAAAACATTTGATGGTTCTAGTTCAATTGATACGAATATTACGCTTATTAATCCCTTACCAGGGATTTTAGCTATAGCACCTCAATCTATGAAAGAAGATTCAGAGCTTATATTGAAACTCACAGCTAAAGATATAGAAGGTGATCGTTACATATTCAAATCAAGAGCTAATAAAAACACCAAAATTGAAATAATTGATGATAAACTTATTATTAAACCAGTAAAGAATTACTTTGGACATCTAAAAGTATCTTTGACTGTTTCAGATAATATAGACTCTACAAATTTTGATTTTGGGATCAATGTGTCTCCAGTGGAAGACCAGCCGGTTGCTATTGCTGGTGATGATTTGAAAATTAGTGATGGCTGCAATACTAACTTTACGCTTGATGGGACTAAATCTTGGGATGCAGATAATGATGAATTAAAATTTAAATGGGAGCTATTGAATCAAAGTAAACCAATAGTATTTGATACATCTATAGTAAATTATACTTTTTCTGACTCTACTATAGATAGAGAATTGATTTTTGTTCTAACAGTAACTGATATAACAGGTTTAAATGATAATGATACTGTAGTAGTAAATATTATTAATGACAAGCCACCAATTGTAGATGCAGGTACTGATTTTATTGCACCAATTGATAAAATGGTATTTCTTGATGGTTCTGGCTCTAGTGATTCAGATAGTAAGATTGCGTATAATTGGAGTGTTCTTAATAATGATATCTCATTAGACACAATTGAGTCCAAAAAACAATCACCGTATTTTTTATATCCAAGAAATTTAAATCAAGATAAAACATATACATTTATTTTGAGTGTCAATGATAATGAATCTTATTGCGAAAATAAAGACACAGTTTTAGTGACTTGTAAAAGAAATGTAGGTGTTGCTAGTGATGTAAAGTATGAATTGATAAGAGCGAGCAATAAAGATAATAAAGTTTTTATAGATTTAGAGATAACTAACCAAAAAAACTGGCCATTAGATTTTGCTGCAATTACTCTTGTAAGAGTTGAAAATGAAACAAAGCTAAAAGGGCAAATAGACCCCTATAGAGGGAAGAATACTGTAAAATATGGGATAGAGAATGAAGAGACTGTTAGTGTAGATCTAGTTTATAATTTTGATAATCCACCTAAAGAGGTAAATATTATATGTAAATCTACGATGGCAATTGGTGCTGATTCTGTATTTTTTAAACAGGGTTTTTAGTTATCAACAACTTTAAATATTTTTTCTCCTGGTTTTACCATTTTATATTTTTCTCTAGCAATTTTTTCAATGTAGTTCAAATCATTTTCTATTTTAATTTTTTCGGTTTTTAATTTTTCTCGTTCTTCCCTAAGACTAGCAATTTTTTTCTGAATCTGTTTTCGTTCATTTTTAATTTTATAAAGTTTTAACAACCCATGATCTCCGAAAATAAATACTATAATTAAACTAAAACAAAATAAGAAAACAAGACCCTTGAAAAATTGTTTTTGAAAAATTGATAAGGAGCTAGGTTTATTTTGCCTAAAGCCTTTTTTATAGAAACTTTTTCTCATCTACTTTTACCTAGAACATCAATTGATGCAACAGGGACCTTACCTTGAAGATCTTCCTCTATCCTAAGTAATTGATTATATTTGGCGACCCTATCACTTCTAGATATTGATCCAGTTTTAATTTGGCCCATGCCCATTGCCACAGAGAAATCTGCTATAAAGGTGTCTTCAGTTTCACCAGACCTGTGAGAAATAACAACCCCATAATCGACTTTTTTTGCTAATTCTACAGCTTTTATAGTTTCAGAAACTGTACCTATTTGATTTAATTTAATCAATATAGAGTTCATTGATCTATGGTCAATTGCTTTTTGGAGTCTTTCAATATTTGTGACTGTTAAGTCATCACCAACTATTTGCACATTTTTACCAAGAGATTCATTAAGTTTAGACCATCCGCTCCAGTCATTTTCATCTAGTCCATCTTCAATTGAAATTATTGGGTATTTTTTAGCTAATGATCCTAAGTAATCTATCATTTCACTTGATGAGAATGCTTTATTTTCAGATTCTAGATTATACTTACCATTATCAAATATTTCGCTTGCTGCAACATCTAATGCAATAAATACTTCTTCTCCTGGCTTGTATCCAGCCTCCTCTATAGATTTTAATATTATTTCTATTGCCTCTTCATTTGAATTTAAATTTGGAGCAAAGCCTCCTTCGTCACCAACAGCAGTATTTAATCCTTTTTGATGAAGTTCATACTTTAATTTGTGGAAAATCTCTGTTCCAATTTGAAGAGCATTTGAAAAAGTAGACGCGCCAAATGGGAATATCATAAATTCTTGGATATCTACAGTATTATTTGCATGACTTCCTCCGTTTAAAATATTCATCATTGGCATTGGCATTTTTAAATTTTCTTTGTACCCAAGGTATTTATAAAGTGGAATATTATTTGCATTAGAGGCAGCTCTTATTGCAGCTAGTGAGACCCCAAGAATAGCATTGGCGCCTAGTCTAGATTTATTTTTTGTACCATCTAAATCAATCATAATCTTATCGATTTTTGATTGGTCATTGATATCAGTACCTATAAGTGCTTTACTTATTTCTTCGTTTACATTTGAAACAGCTTTTAACACACCCTTACCATTATATCTATTTTTATCATTATCTCTTAATTCAACAGCTTCAAACTCACCTGTAGAAGCACCAGATGGTACAGCAGCTCTTCCATAATGGCCTTCTTCTAAAAAAACGTCTACCTCTACTGTTGGGTTGCCCCTGGAGTCTAGTATTTCTCTAGCAATAATATTTTTTATGTTTGTTTTCATCAATTATTCCAAGATTTAGTTAATTGAAATTAGATTTAGTGAACTTTGAGAAACAAACAATATAAACTTGCAATTCATTCTAGGAACATTTAATCTGTAATTCTGTTAAAATGACTCATGATTAAAGTTAAAAAATTTTCAAAAGATAACTATCTTGCTTGGGACTTGTTTGTGCGTAAAGCAAATAACGGGACTATTTTCAATCTGCGGAAATTTTTAAACTATCATCCCGAAGAGAGATTTAAAGATAATAGTATTGAGTTTTATAAAGGTAATAATCTTTTATCTGTTTTTCCTGCTGCAGATATAATGAAAGAAGGTAAAAGAATATTAGTGTCTCATCCGGGGGCTTCATATGGTTCATTAATTACAAAAGAGGATCTTTCCATAAAAGATTCAATTGAGATAGTTGAAGAGCTAAATGGTTATGCTATTAGAGAGGGTTTCGATGGAATTCAAATGACGATTCCGCCATCATTTTATTCTAATAGAGCTTCTAATTATGTTGAATATGCACTTTTATCAAGTGGGTTTGATTATTTTAGAAGAGAAGTAACAAGTACACTCACTATTGGAGAGAATGAAGATGATATATTAAATAAATTTAAATCAAGTCATCAAAGAGCGGTTAAAAGATCTCAGAATTTGGGTGTTGAAGTTAAAATAACAAATAAAGTGGATGAGTTTTTTTCTATTTTAGAAACAAATTTAAAAATTAGACATGATGTTAAACCGACTCATACTATTAATGAATTAAAAACATTAATTACCCTTTTCCCTGAAGAAATAAATGTATTTGGCGCCTTCTATAATCATCAAATGATAGCAGGAGTATTAAATATTATAGTTAAAGAAGGTGTAGCCTTGGCTTTTTATATCAGCCATAAAAATGAGTTTCAAGAACTAAGACCATTAAATCTTTTGTTTTTTAATATTTTTAAATGGGCTATAACAAAAAATATTAAAATGTACGACTTTGGTACTTTCACAGTAGATGGTGTCGCTAATATGGGCCTGGGTAGATTTAAAGAAAACTTTGGCGCGAGCGGTGTTTTTAGAGATAGTTTAAAAATTTTATTTAAATAATGTCACTAAAAACGCTAGGTAAAGATTCTCTCATTTATGGATTTGGTCATGTTGTTTCAAGATTGATAACATTTTTATTATTACCGATCTATACTCATACTTTTTCTGCTGAAGAATATGGAGTTATTTCTTTAGCCTATGCGTTTATAGGTTTTACTTTAGTGATTTATCGTTATGGTATGGATACTGCATTAATGAAGTTTTCAATTCAGGCAGCAAATACTGAAAAAAAATCATACATATCCTCTATATATTTATTACAGCTTGCAACTTCATTGATTTTCTCAATTATTTTATTCATCTTTAGAGAAAATATATGTATTCTAATTTTAGGTGTTAATGATGCCAATTTAATATCAATTATAGCTGTTGTTATCTTTCTAGATAATTTATGGAATCACCATATTTTGCTTTTAAGGTCTGAGAATAAATCTTCTGCATTTATATTTTTTAATCTTCTTAATGTAGTGTTAACTATGATGTTCAATATTTTTTTTATTATAAAATGGGACTATGGTGTTCCTGGTGTATTAATAGCGAATCTGATAGCTTCTTCTTCAGTTTTTATTTTTTCATTACCAATAATTTTAAAAAGAACGTCTATATATAAGGTTAACCCAATCATATTAAAAAAAGTTATAAAGTTTGGATTACCGTTTTTACCTGCAGGCCTTTTTACAATGATAATGGAATTGTCAAATAGATATATTTTAAGTTTTATGAAAGGCATCCAGCATGTTGGACTTTTTTCTGCTGGATATAAATTAGGTATTTTTGCTTTGGTGTTAGTCATGGGTTTTAATATGGGTTGGACACCGTATTTTTTAAGAAGGATAAAAGAAGGTGAAGCAAAAAAAGATTTTGCAATTATTGCTACTATATTTCTTGGTTTAGTTGGTTTTGTAGTATTTTCTGTCTCTATTTGGATATCAGATATAATTCGTTTTAGTATAGGTGGAAATCACTTTATTGGTCAGGAGTTTTGGTCTTCTGAAATAATTGTACCAGTTGTATTGTTTGGTTATTTTTTCTTTGGGGCTTATGTAATTCAACTTCCAGGTATCTATGCAAAAAATATAACAAATTGGGTTCCAGTTTTTAGATGCATAGGTGCAGTTGTAAATATTTTGCTAAATATTTTATTAATTCCTAAATACGGTATATTGGGTTCTGCTTGGGCAACAGCAATATCTTTTTTTATTATGGCGTTAGCCGTTTACTTGAAGCTTTATAATTCTTTTTATGTTAATTATAATTGGCTTGGGCTTTGTTATCCCGTAATCGCAATGTTAGTTTCCACATTAGAAATACAAAATACTTTTCCACGCATTATAATGCCATTGGGTTACATTTTTATATGGTACGTTTTTATTATAAATGAAGATGAAAAAAAATCGATGAAAGGGATTTTATAATTGGTTGTAGTTATCTCTTGCTCACATTTTTCAGATGATGAAAGAATTTATCACAAAGAAATAAAAACTATTATTGAAGAAGGTTACTTTGTAAAGTATTTTACATTTACAAAATCAATAATTGATATAAATGATAAAAATATAATTCATATTAATTATAGTAAATCAGAATATTCATTAAGGGATTATTTAAATTTAGTGGAAGATGATTTAATGAATGATCCGCCAAAAGTAATTCATATACACGAACCTGAATTATCCCCTTTAGCTATAAAGTTAAAAAAGCGTTTTAATACTAAAATAATTTATGATGTTCATGAAGATTACCCATCGATGATTGATACTTTTTCTAGGTTAAGCAATTCTCTAAGAAATATTAAAATAAGATACTGGAAATTAAAAGAAAGACACTTTTTAAAATATGTTGATGAAATATTCATAGCTAGTCCTGGGGTTGCTAATTCTGGCTTTGTTGAACAGGGATTTAACCCAATATTATTAGAAAACTATCCTTTAAAAAAATACATAAAAAAAATTAATATTAATTCTAAAAAGAAAAACTCCCTCATATATCATGGGAATATTGCGCCAGAAAGAGGGATATCTGAACTAATTAAGTCGTTATCAATTGTTACTAAAGAAGTACCAGATATTTTTCTTTCTATTTACGGAGGATTCAGAACTCGTTCGTATAGAAAAGAGCTATTCAAATTAGTTAGCTCTTTAAATTTAGATAATCATATCGCTTTCAAGCGGCATATTGAACACGAAGATATATGGGCACATTTAAGAGAAAATTTGATCGGTATCATTCCTTTTAATGATAATCCTCTTACAAGAGTAAATACGCCTACGAAATTATTTGAGTATATGGCAGCTGGATGCCATATAATCTCATCTAGTTTACCACCTGTTACAAGATATGATGCTAGAATAAAATTTTTTTCTCCTGGTGATGTTAGCAGTTTAGCATCATCAATTGTAAGTACTTTTAATAATATTGTTGAAGATGATATTCTATATAATCAAGAAAAAATTAAAAGCACATATAATTGGGAGAAAAACAAAAATAAAATTAAAGAAACGTATTCTAAAATTTATAAATGAAAATATTATATATCTCTCCGGAGAACACAGTAGGCACAATGAGTCTCTGGAAAAAAGCCCATGAATTAAAAGGGAATAAATGCGAAGTTCTTACTTTGTATAAAAGCTCAAATCAATCTGAGCCAGGTATTTGTTTGAACCTGCCCTTTATTTCAACCAAGTCAAGTTATTTAAGTGCTAGACATAAATATTATAAAATCTTTAGAGGGAGTTTAGGTGACTATCAAGAAAGAGAAGGGTTCCCGCCTATTTGGGAGCCATCTTCGTTTATTGAGAAATTATACTTTAAAATCAGGGATTGGGTATGGAGTTTTTATATTGAAAAAGCGATAAACAAGTACCATTTATTGGATTATGATATTTATCATTTTGAGTGGGGATTAGACTTATATCGCGATTGCCGATTTGCTAAAGAAATTTCAAAGAAAAATAAACCTATTATATGCACTTATCATGGTCAAGATATGAGGACAAGAGGGGTTATAAAGGAGTTAAATCAAATTAGCAGTTTAAATTTAACGAGTGAGCTCGACCTTCTTTATAAGCATCCAGAAATCGAATACCTATTTTTACCATATGAAACAGAAAATTACAGCATAAAAAAAGGTGTTTCTAACATAATAAAAATATGTCACAGCCCAACAAATAGGTATTACAAAGGAAGCGAGGATATAATTAAAGTTTGCAATGAATTAGATCAGGAAGGAATAATTAAATTTTTATTAATTGAAGGAAAATCCCAAAACGAAGTAATCAAAATAAAGAAAGGTTGTGATATATATATAGATCAAATCCATAATCGTGGTGGATGGGGGTATGGCATGAGTTCTGTAGAGGCTCTTTCAATGGGATTAGTTTGCATGACAGAATTAGTACCAAAATATCAAAACTTTATACCAGATCATCCTTTTATTGATATTAATAAAAATAATTTAAGAGAAAAGATAATCCATTTATCCAAGAATAAAGATATTGTCATTCAAAAAAAAGATGAGAGTAAAAAATGGGTAAAAAAATATCATGATATAGGTAGTGTTTCGGATTCTTTATATAAGTTTTATGAAAAAAAGTCATGGATAAAATAACAGAAGTTGATATCGTCATTCCCTGTTATAATGTTGAAAAAACTGTAAAAAACTGTATTGAAATTTTAATTAATCAGTCTTTTTCTAATGAAAATTATCATTGTTTTTTTATAAATGATGCTTCTACAGATAAAACGGGGGAAATTTTAGAAAAATATAAAAACGAAAACAACGTAACAATTATCCACCATGAAAAAAACTCTGGTCTTTCTTCAGCTAGGAATTCTGGGATAGAAGCTGGCTCTTCTGATTTTATAGCATTTTTAGATGGTGACATGGTCCCCCAAAAAGATTGGTTAATTTCATTTCAGTCTTATTTTGATAAAAACACTATAGCTGTAATGGGTGATAATGTCCCTCCAAAAAATATATCACTAACACCAGTTGAGAAGTATTATTTTGGGAATTTAAGAGGTGCTCGGCAGTACAATGATAAGGATAAAATTCCTTTGCAGTATATGCTATTTGGCAATGCAATGATCAAACGAGAAGCTTTGGTAGAATGTGGTATGTTTGATGAAAAAATAAAAAAGTATGGTGGTGAGGATACAGATTTAGCAGCAAGGATTTGGGATATATATCCATATAGTTTTGTGTTTTCAAAAAAATCAGATGCTATTCATTATCATAGAAGAGATTTAAAAGATTTTTGTTATTCGATGGAGATATATGGCAAGCATAATTTACCATTACTAGTAAAAAGGTATCCACATCACAAGATGAAATTTGCAGCGGATTGGATTTTTAGTTTTAAAGGTTATGCAATATTTAATTTTATTGTAAGGAAGGTAATTAAATTAATTTTTAAAATATATCCCTCTGAACTTTTTATTAGATATTTAGTAGCATCGTCCGTAATTAGAGGAGCTAGAAAATCTAACAAACTCAAATAAGTCGGTAATAGGTTTTTTAAATATAAATATTGGAAATGCCGTTAATGTTAGTAAATTCTGTTCTAGTAAAGGGATTGACCCTGGTAAAAACTACATACCAATGGACAATCAATTAAAAATAAATAGAACTTGTTCTATTTTAATCTTAAAAACCAAACCAAGGAGGTATTGGCATGGCTGATGTAAATGCAACCGTACAAAATGCTGCAGCTGGAATAGTTGGCGTGATAAAAGCTCTTATCGTGCTTTTCGTTTTCGTTAACATTATTTATTCTACTGGATTTGATCCAATAGGTGGGATAGTTGACTTAGTAAATACATTTCTAGATGGCGGTTTCGCTGGTCTACTTGCTTTGCTAGTCTTTCTCTCGTTTCTAGGATAATAATCAATTAGGGCCAGAAGTTTAAAGTTATAAGCTTCTACACGCCTTTAACAGGAGGAAAATATGCTCAAAGGTGGATTTGAAACCCTTAACGAGTGGCTTGGAATCGCAACTGATTTACTCAAGTCTCTAGTCGTTATTGGAATCGTTGTCGGTATCCTGTTTGATGACTTTTTCGGTGTGATTGAAGGCCTAGGACGAGTGATGGCACAGTTTGGCGATGCAGGGCTGGCAGGACTATTAGCATTAATGATACTCGTTATGTGGTACGAAAAAAAGTAAATTGGCTGTAAAGCCATAATAATGCACCTCGATTTTTTCGGGGTGCATTTACTTTTAATATAGCTTCTTTTCTTTATATATTGCTAAAAAGCATGTACATACCTTTATTAAAAAATTAAATATTTTAAATATATCTTTCTTTAAATACCTAAATGTTTTCATTATAATTACTTATCAGGAAAAGTATTTTTTACAAAATTGATTTATAAAAAATAATGAAATGATAATTGTAAAAGCATTTTCAATAATAACGTTTTTAACGGCTACTTTAATTGCTGATATAAAAGTAATTAATAGCTCAATTGAAAAAAATTCTTATATAAAAACCCTCAAAGGTGAAAAAAAGAGTTTTGTTTCAACAAGAGATTTTGTCTCTTCTCTTTCTTCCCGCTTATATGAAAATACAGAGCGCAAAAAATTAGTTTTGTATATATCAGGGAAAAGAATAAAAGTATCTGCAGGAACCAGTTTTTTAATAATTGATGATACTCCTTATCAGATGGTTGATGCGGTTCAAGAGTATAATGGAGATTTGTATGTACCAGCTGAGAGCTTTTTTGATATACTTCGTAAAGTTGCAATTCCAGGATTGAGATATGATAAACGGAAAGAGGTTTTAGAATTTGATATAATTAGATATAATGTAAGAGCTTTGAGTATAGAAGAAAAATCTAATGGTACAATCATTCGAATAAACACCCAAGAATCATTTTCAGATCGAGATATTAGTTCATTTATAAATAAACATGGATGGTTTTATCTAACTATTGTTGGTGGAATTGTTGATACTTCTACTTTAAATAAATCTCTAACTAGAGGAGTTATTAGAAAAATTGAATCAGATCAAATTAATGAAACTGCGCAAATAGCTTTAAAATTAAGGAAAGGTGTCATAAGTCATGAGTGGTATCAAAGCCATGATCCCAATGAAATTGTAATCACATTGAGAACAGCTCTGACAGATAACTCTAAGCGCATTAAAGATGCAAAGGAAAGATGGAGACTTGATACGATAGTATTAGATGCTGGTCACGGAGGTAAGGACCCTGGAGCGATTGGAAAGTATGGAACAATGGAAAAAGATGTTGTTCTAGATATAACAAAACGTGTTGGTAGGATGCTTGAAAAAAAAACTGGGATAAAGGTGATTTATACTAGGACAGAAGATATTTTTATTCCACTATGGAAAAGAACACAGATAGCTAATGATTCAGGGGGGAAGTTATTTATGAGTATTCATGTTAATGCTAGCACAAATAGAAAAATTAAAGGTTTTGAAACATTCCTGCACTCATGGGATAAAACAGGGACCGCTATAGATGTTGCGGCTCGAGAGAACGCGGTAATTAAATTTGAAGAGAAAAAAGTTAATTATGAGAAACTATCAATGGAAAGAAAAATTACAGCGACAATGGCTAGTAGTATGTTTTTAAAAGAAAGCGAAGTTTTAGCTGCAGGTATTCAAGAAGAACTCGATAAATTACTAACTGTTCCAAATAGAGGTGTAAAGCAGGCAGGCTTTTATGTTCTATCTGGAGCTAGTATGCCTTGCGTCTTATTTGAAGGTGGATTTATTTCTAATCCTTCTGAAGAAAAAAACTTAAAATCTCCAAGTTATAGAAAAAAAATTGCTCAAGGTATTTATAAAGCTATTATAAAATTTAAATCATCGAGAGAGAAGATCTTAGCTCAGGAGTAAAATGAAGAACAAGCCTATAGGTGTTTTTGATTCTGGCCTTGGTGGATTAACTGTAGTTAAGGCATTAAAAGAAATATTGCCAAATGAATCAATTTTATATTTTGGGGATACAGCTCGATTGCCATATGGTGTAAAAAGCAGAGATTTAATTATCCAATATTCGATGCAAATTGCAAATTTTTTAATTAAAAATGATGCGAAAATGATTATTGTTGCTTGCAACACCGCAACGGCAATGGCCTTAGAGGTATTAAAGAATAATTTTAAAGACATCCCCATAATTGGTGTAATTGAACCTGGCTCAATTCAAGCATCATTAGATTCTAAAAGTAAAAAAATTGGTGTCATCGGTACAGTTGCTACAATTAATTCAAAAGCATATGATATTGCTTTGAATTTGGTTGATAAAGAGATTCAGGTTTTTTCTAAAGAGTGCCCACTTTTTGTCCCATTCGTTGAGGAGGGGATGGTAGAAGGGGAGGCAATAAATCTTATTGTAGAACATTACTTGTCAAGTTTTAAGAATAATATCGATACTATGATTTTAGGCTGCACTCATTACCCTCTTTTAAAGCCTGTAATTAAAGATTTTGTAAAGGATATTAATTTGGTTGATTCTGCATCAGCTATAGCTACTCATGCGAAAAGTATTCTCATAAAAAAAAGTCTGATGAGTGAAGTAGTAAATTCTAATGAATTGGAATGTTTTGTGACAGACTTGCCAAGGAAATTTGAAAAGCTTGGGGAAATATTTTTAGGGGAAACAATAAAACAGCCACAGCTTATTGATGATTTTTAATATTGATTCAATTTTAGAAGAATTATATAACTTACAACGACTCGGTATAAAAGTTGGCTTAGATCATACAATTGAATTACTTAAAGCAATTGGGAATCCTCATGAAAATTTAAAATTAATTCATATAGCAGGCACGAATGGGAAAGGGAGTACTTGTTCAATATTAAGTAGTATTTTAATTGAACATGGTTTTAAGGTGGGTTTATATACCTCTCCTCATTTAAAGAAATTCAATGAAAGAATTCAAATAAATGGGCATCAAATTTCAGATGATCGTATAGCTAGTTTTTTTAAAGATAATAGGAAACTTATAAAATCTATTGAATCAACTTTTTTTGAGACAACTACGGCTATGGCGTTTGATTATTTCCACAAAGAATCTGTTGATTATGCTATAATTGAAACAGGGCTAGGTGGTAGGCTTGATTCTACAAATGTTATTACTCCAATAGTCTGTGGTATTTCGTCTATTTCTATGGATCATACAGATATTCTAGGAGATACAATTGAAAAAATAGCCATGGAAAAGGCTGGAATTATTAAAAATAATATTCCTATTTTAACTTTTGAGCAACAAGATAAAGTCTTGAGAATTTTAAGTCAGGTATCTAAAGAAAAAAAGAGCCCTCTTAATATTGTTAGAGATGAAGATATCAATATTATTAGATCAGATAAACATGGGACTCTTTTTTCATATTTAAATTTTAAAATTAATTTACCTCTAATTGGAAGGCATCAAGTGAAAAACTGTAGTTTGGCAATAGCACTATCACAAACTGTACTCGGAGAATCCTTAGATATTTCAAAAATAAATAGTGCTGTCTTTAAAACTGAATGGAAAGGGCGTTTAGAAAATCTTAATAAATCTAAAAATTTGTTTTATGATGTGGGGCATAATTATGAAGGGATTGCCTCAATGATAGAAACTATATCAGCTTTGCACCCTGATAAAAAACTTATTGGTTTGTTTTCAATAAAAAGTGATAAAAATATTGATGAAATTTGCAAGTTAATAAAAGAAAATTTTGAAAAAATTATTATTTGTAGTGATAAAAATGGTTATTTAATGAGCAGTTCAGATTTACATAAAGTTTTTAATAAAAATAATAGTAAAGCTATATCTGTTTCTTCAGTCAATAGTGGTGTAGAATTGTTAAAAAATTATGATAATAATTATATAACAATTATTTTTGGTAGTCATTACATAGCAGAGGAAGTTTATTCTTCGGTTGGAAAATACTTTGACACAACAAACAATTAATGTAATTTATATTATCTACCACAATCCCCGGTAGAGTTTTAACATACTAATTTTAATGAATTATTAGGGAATTATTTATGGATTTAAGCGAGTTACAGGCTTTACGTATTCAGGAGCTGGCAGAGTTAGCAAAATCACTAAAAATATCAGATGATATTTCTGGTTTAAATAAGCAAGAGCTCACAGTAAAAATATTAGAAGCTCAGGCAGAAAAAGATGGATCAGTTTTTGCAAAGGGTATTTTAGAGGTTATGCATGATGGATATGGCTTTTTAAGGTCACCTGATTTTAACTACATGCCTGGTCCAGATGATATTTATGTTAGTCCTTCTCAGATTAAAAGATTTAGGTTGAAGACCGGGCATAAGGTTTCTGGACAAATTAGGCCGCCTAAAGCAAAAGAGAGGTTTTATGCTTTATTGAGAGTCGAATTAGTTAATGATCAGCCTGTTGAAAAGTTAAAGGATTGTATTCTTTTTGAAAATTTTACTCCATTATACCCTGAAAAAAGATTTGTTTTAGAAACAGATGAAAAAAACATATCTATGAGAATTATGGATTTAGTCTCACCAATAGGTATGGGTCAAAGAGCACTTATTGTTGCCCAGCCAAAAACAGGTAAGACTGTTTTAATGCAAAAAATTGCAAATGCGATAAGTAAAAATCATCCTGATACAAAAAGAATAGTTTTGTTAATTGATGAAAGGCCTGAAGAAGTCACTGACATGAAACGAAATGTTGATGCTGAGGTTGTAAGTTCTACATTTGACGAGCCGCCAGAGAGACATGTATCTGTTTCAGATATGGTTCTTCAAAAAGCAAAGAGGATGGTTGAATTTGGTGATGACGTTGTGATTCTTTTAGATAGTATAACTAGGTTAGGGAGAGCACATAATGCTGTTATCCCACACAGCGGTAAAATTTTGTCTGGAGGAGTCGACTTTAATGCATTAAAAAAACCAAAACAATTTTTAGGTGCTGCTAGAAATACTGAAGAAGGTGGTAGTTTAACGATTATTGCAACTGCATTAGTGGATACAGGTAGTAGAGCAGACGAAGTTATTTTTGAAGAATTTAAAGGTACGGGAAATATGGAGCTTGCCTTGGATAGGCATTTAAGCGACAGAAGGATTTATCCTGCTTTTGACATTATAAAATCAGGTACTAGAAAAGAAGAATTACTACTTAGTCGAAAAGAATTAGGCCGGATGTGGATTCTCAGAAAACTAGTAAATGATATGAAAGTTGATGAAGCTATTCAATTTTTAATTGATAGAATAAAGAGAACTAAATCTAATAATGAATTTTTGGATACTATGAGTCAGTAAAGATTTTTAGTATTTATTATTAATATAACTAATGGAAGCAATTATATCTGAGTCTATCACTGCTCGCTTGATTTCTGACAAGCCTGTAATAAAAACCCCCTATCAAGTGAAAGGTGTTTTTATGAAGCTGTTCCCTGATGAAAAAATAATCCCTTTTCTTGATGGCAGGTTAAGAAGTAAATATCTTTATCCTCGAGTTCAGGTTAAAATATTAAATGAACAAATATATATTGTTGGTATAAATGAGGGAGTAGAGCCAGTACAAGCATTAATAAAAAATTTAGATTCTTTTAATTTTGGTGATATTACTTTAAAAATTGAAGAGGTTGAAACAGAGCAAAACAATGATGCGGTTATGATGGCTGATAAACTGCTAAGATATAAATTCATAACACCTTGGGTTGCTTTAAATGCTGGAACCAACAGGAAGTACAAAAATCTAGTAGATGAAGAGAAAATCTTATTTTTGAACAAACTACTTGGCCAAAACTTATTATTTTTGTCGAAAGAGTTGGGTTTGAATATTGATTCTAAAATATATACAAAAGTTGAAGTTCAGGACATTAAGCCTAATAAACATGATGAAAATGGATGGAGATCATTTAATGCTGAATTTAAAACTAATTTTATGTTGCCCAGCTATATTGGGTTTGGGAATGGTATCACAAGGGGATATGGCTCTATTTTTAGTTTAAATCATATAAGTAATTTAGAGTTTCAGGATTCTGATGAAGATTATGTCCAAGAAGAAATTAATACTTCTGATAAATTCCTTTCATTTGTCACTATTAATGATTCTCCTGTAATTAATAAAAGAAGGAAGAAAAAAAAATATAAAGGCAAGAAAAAAAGATTCTCAAATAATGGTAATCCTTCTCCACGAGGAATTTCTAAGGGGAAAGGTAATAATTTTAATAAAAAAGAAGCTGATATTGATGATGATTCTCGGTTTAACTCGGAAGAGTATCATAAAAAGCAACATAAGTTTTGAGTATAGCGCAAAGAGTAAATAACATCAACCCATCTTTTACTTTACAGATGGCAACAAAAGCAGCTGATATGAGGTCAAGAGGGGTTGATGTTATAAACTTTTCTGTAGGCGAGCCTGATTTTAATACTCCAAAACATATTCGAGATGCAGCAAAAGAGGCTTTGGATCAAGGTTATACAAAATATACTGCTGGTCCAGGAATGATTGAGCTTAGGGAAGCAATTTGTGAAAAATTAGAAAGGGAAAATAAGATTTCTTATGATCCTTCTAGTATTCTTGTTTCAAATGGAGAAAAACAAAGTTTATATAATGCTTGTCAGGCTATATTTGATCCAGACGACAGTGTAGTAGTCTTCTCTCCTTACTGGGTCTCCTTCCCAGAGTTTGTGAAAATGGCAGAAGCTAATCCTGTTCTAGTAGATACTCTTTCTGAAAGTAATTTTGAGCCAAATTTTGATGATTTAGAATCAAAAATCAACTCTACTATAAAGGGTGTTATAATTAATTCACCATCAAACCCTACTGGAGGTGTGTGGAGAAATGAGGCTATTGTAAGATTATTGAAAATAGCCAAAGAAAATCAATGGGTTGTTATTTCCGATGAGTGTTATGAGAGGTTAGTTTATGATGGTGATTTTACTAGTGCAGAAAAATTAAATCAGGTTCATAATATTGGTGCCACTGTTTTAACATGTATGAGCTTATCAAAAACCTATGCTATGACAGGTTGGAGAATAGGCTATGCTGCAGGTCCCAAAAATATAATCAAAGCAATGTCTAAGATTCAGGGGCAGGCTACTTCATGCGCAAATTCTATTGGGCAAAAAGCAAGTATTGAAGCATTACTTGGAGATCAAAATTGTGTTGAGGATATGAAAAGGTCTTTTTTACAAAGAAGAGATTTAATTGTGAGACTTTTAAATAACCTTCCTGGAGTAAAGTGCGCTATACCAAATGGTGCTTTTTATGTTTTTCCTGATTTTAGTTCATATTTAAATCGAAAAGCGAACGGTAAATTATTGAAAGATACTTTTGATATTTCAGAGTATATTCTCGACGCTGTACAGGTTGTAACTGTTCCAGGAGATGGATTTGGCTCTTCTGAACACATAAGATTTTCATATGCAACAAACAGAAAAATAATTCAAAAGGGTATGGACAGAGTAAAAAAAGCCCTTGAAATGATTGAGGAGTAAAAAATGAAAAAAAATATTCATCCAGAAAATTATAGGTTAGTAGTTTTTAAAGATTTGTCTTGTGACTACTCTTTTTTAACAAAGTCTACAGTTGAAACAAAAGACACTGTAGTTTGGGATGATGGGAAAGAGTATCCATTGTACAGCATTGAGATATCTAATAAATCACATCCATTCTTTACTGGACAACAAAACTTGGTTGATACTGCTGGAAGAATAGAAAAATTCCAGAAAAAATATAGCAAGAAATAAAAGGTTTATTAATTTAAATAGCCGTACTAGACGTTGAGTTTCGTGCGGCTATTTTTTTATTATGAATAGATTACTTCTGCTTTTAACAATGAAACCTAATATTCTTGTTGGAGGGCAAGCCGTTATTGAAGGCGTAATGATGAGAGTCCCAGGAGCTTATTCAACAGCTGTTCGAGATCCAAAAGGAAAGATACAATTAAAACGTCAAAAGTTTAGATCTATTACTGAAGATTCTACAGTATGGTCAATGCCTATATTAAGAGGAATAGCATCATTATATGAAGCAATGAAAATGGGGATGGCTACATTGCAATGGTCTGCAGATATAACATATCCAGAAGAAAATAGTGATAGCCTTACTTCTAGGATGCTAGATAGTTTTACAACTTTATTTTCAATTTTATTAGCAATTTCATTATTTATGGTTTTACCAATATGGTTAACCACAAAATTATTTTTAATTGATCAAGGGGCAGTTCTTTTTAATATTTTGGCTGGGTCATTTAGAATTGTATTTTTTATTTTTTATTTATTTTTAATTTCAAAAATAGCAGATATATCAAGACTATTTCAATATCATGGAGCTGAGCATAAAGTTGTTTATAATTTTGAGTCTGGAGAAAACATATCAATAAAAAATGCCCAATTATTTCCGACTCAGCATCCTAGATGTGGGACAAGCTTTATGTTCATTGTGCTTTTAAGTGCAATTTTTGTGTTTGCAATTGTTGATACAATCACAATGCATTTTGTTGGGGATATATCCATCGCCACGAGGCTTCTAACTCATTTGCCTTTAATACCATTAGTCTCCGGATTTGGATATGAAATGATAAAAATTACATCTAAAAGTAATAGTGTGTTTTTTTACTTTTTGAAAAAACCAGGTATTTTCCTGCAAAATATCACAACGAAACAGCCTGATGATAATATGGTTGAAGTTTCTATTGCAGCTATCAAAGATGCTTTTGGAGATAAATATGAAGAATTTCTTGGGCAAGAGTTTACAGCTGAGGCAATAGGTTGAGAGATAAATTAGAATCTATTATTGAAAGGTATGGCTCTATCCAAGAGCAAATGGCAGACCAAGAAGTTTTATCAAAACCTGATAAGCTCAAAGAACTGGCAAAAGAGTACAAACAGCTAGAGCCTTTAGTTAATACTGGTATTGATTATATTAAAATATTAGATCAAATTGCTGATTGTGAGTCTATGATGGATTCTGATGATATAGAGTTAAAAGAGTTAGCGGCTGAAGAGCTTTCTCAAAATAAGGAGAAAAAAATAGCTCTAGAAAATGATTTAAAAGTAAAATTAATTCCTGAGGATCCCTTGGATAATAAAAATATTATTTTAGAAATTAGAGCCGGGACAGGTGGTGATGAAGCTGCATTATTTGCTGCTGATTTGTTTCGATTGTATTCTCATTTTTCTGAAAAATATAATTGGGAAAAGGAGCTAATTGCCTCAAACGAAATAGGTATCGGTGGTTTTAAGGAGGTCATCATCTCTTTGAAAGGCAGAGGTGCTTATGGGATGTTAAAATATGAGAGCGGAGTGCATCGAGTTCAGCGCGTTCCTGAAACAGAAACAGGTGGACGAGTTCATACCTCTGCAGCAACTGTTGCAGTTCTCCCAGAAGCTGAAGAAGTAGATGTTGAAATTAATGACATTGATTTAAAAATAGATACTTATAGAGCTAGTGGAGCGGGTGGTCAGCATGTAAATAAAACTGAATCAGCAATCAGAATCACTCATATCCCATCTGGATTAGTTGTTACTTGCCAGGATGAATCATCTCAGCATAAAAATAGAGCTTCTGCTTTAAAGGTTCTAAGATCAAGGCTATTAGCAGATCAAAAAGAAAAAGCAGCTGCAGAAAGAGCTGCTGAGAGGAAAAGCCTTGTTTCAACTGGAGACCGTTCTGCAAAAATAAGAACATATAACTTTCCTCAGGGTCGAGTTACAGATCATCGAATTAATTTTACATCTTACAGGTTAACTGAAATAATGAATGGCGATATTGAAGAAATTATAGATGAATTAAAAATCGCTGAACAGCAAGATATCCTATCTGCTGATATAGGTTAATTTTTTTCAATTTAGTAATTTATATTGGATAATTCTAAAAAAGAAACTCTGAAAATTTGGCGAATTATTGATGTTATAAATTGGGGAGTAGATTATTTTGGTAAAAAATCTTTTGATAATCCAAGATTAGAAATTGAAATTTTTTTACAACACATACTTAATTGTGAAAAAATAGATTTATATATTGACTTTGAAAAAGAATTTCTCCCCTCTGATCTTAAAAAATTAAAAAAACTTATTAAGAGGAGGCTAAAAAAAGAGCCTATTCAATATATTATTGGGAAAACAAGTTTTTATGGAAGAGATTTTAATGTAGATAAAAATGTGCTCATACCTAGACCAGAGACTGAAATAATTATAAATGTTTCCATTGATTTCTTGTCAACAAAAAAAAATCCTAGCATCATTGATATTGGTACAGGATCTGGTTGTATTGGAATAACTCTGGCAAAAAAGTTCCCATCGGCTCAAGTTACTGCGATTGATTATTCAGAATCTATTATAAATGTTGCTAGAGAAAATGCAAGGAGAATAGGGGTTAAAAATATTGAGTTTGTCAAACTTGATTTTTTAAAAGATAATTTTAATTATTTAGCTGATTTAATAGTTTCTAATCCTCCTTATATTCCTAATAAAGAGATGTCTTCTCTTATGATTGATGTAAAAGAATATGAGCCACATGTTGCACTTACTGATAAAATGGATGGTTTAGAGTTTTATAGACTCTTTTCAGTTAAGTTAAATGATATTATAAATGATGAAGGAGCGTTAATTGTTGAAGTCGGGAATGGGAGCCATCCTTTAAAGGTAAAAAAGCTTTTTATGGAATCTGGACATGATAAAATTGAAATGATTAAAGATTATAATAAAGATACAAGAGTTTTAAAGGTTCTTAAAGGTTGAGTAAGTTTTTTTCTTTTATCAAAATTATAAGACCCTTGAACGTTTTATCTAGCGGGGTTGCAATTATATTTTCATCTTTTATATCAGACTATCGAGGTCCTTTAGAACAAATATTAATACCAATATTAGTGGTTGTTTTTTTTACGATAGGGGCAAATGTTCTTAATGATTATTTTGACTATGATACAGATAAAATTAATAGGCCAGATAGGTCAATTGTTATTGGGGATATAACAAGAAAACAGGCTCTTTGCTTCTCATTAATCTCATTTATTATTGGAGTATATTTTGCCCTTAGGCTTAGTTCTGATTCTCAAATCATATCATTAGGGATTTCCTTACCATTACTTTTTCTATATAATGCGAAAATCAAAAACTATCCGCTAATCGGCAATATTATTGTTTCATTAATTATTGGATTATCTTTTATTTATGCTGGCGTTGTATTTAAAAATGTAAAACCCTTAATTGTTCCATCATTGCTTGCATTTGGGTTAACTCTCATCAGAGAAATTGTAAAAGATATTGCTGACTTGAAAGGGGATGAAACAATAGGCGCTAGAACTCTCCCCATTGTCATTGGCAAACAAAAAGCAATCTATTTTTGTACCATTTTATCTATTTTATTGAGTATTGCTGCATTTACTTTATTTTTAAATGGATATTATAATTTTTATTATGGTGTTTTGTTAATTATCACTGTTGAGATTCCATTAGGGGTAGTTGTAATTTCGTTGCTGAATAAACCTGGTATTGAAACGGCTAAAAAAGCGGCTAAACTATTGAAGTTTTGTACTCTTGGAGGTTTAATCTCTATATACATAGGAACAATTTAATGACTTCAGAATTTATACATTTACATAATCACTCTGATTACAGCCTTCTAGATGGTGCCCAAAGGGTTGAGCAATTAGTAAACACCATAGATGACTTAAATATGGATGGTGTAGCTCTTACTGAACATGGGAATATGTTTAGCACGGTTCCATTTTACCAAAAAGCACAAAAAGCTGGTATTAATCCAATAATTGGCTGTGAAACTTATGTAGCTGTAGAAAGCAGGCATCATAAAAAACCTCAACCAGGTGGCGGGTGGGGTAATAATCATTTAATCCTTTTAGTCCAAAATCAAATTGGATATAAAAACCTTATGAAGTTAGTTACGGCTGGATATCTTGAAGGGTTTTATTATCGACCAAGAATAGATATGGATATTTTAGAAAAACACAGTGATGGTTTAATATGTTTATCTGGATGTTTGAAAGGCGAGATTCCAGAAAAAATGTTAAATGGTGATTATAATGGAGCTAGGGAAGCTGCTTTAAAGTATGCAGAAATATTTTCAGATCGTTTTTATCTTGAGGTCCAAAATCATGGGATTCCCGAAGAAGAGGCAAATATAGAGAATATGAAAAAATTAGCTTTAGATCTTTCATTACCACTTGTATGTACAAATGACGCTCATTACTCAAGGAAAGAACATTCAGAGGCGCATGATATTCATATTTGTCTTGGGACGGGAAAAGATAGAGACGACCCTAATAGATTGAGGTATGCTACCCCTGAATTTTATTTTAAGACACAGGATGAAATGCATAAGCTTTTTAAAAATGTTCCTGGTGCTATTGAAAATACTCGGGAAATTGCAGAATCCATAGATTTTGAAATTATTACTGGCGATTACCACCTTCCAAATTTTCCTATTCCTGAGGAGGAGCCAGATACAGACCCTGATGCATACTTGAAAAAACTTGTAATCAACGGGGCGAGGGGACTTTATTCAGAAATGACTCCTAAAGTAAATGATTTAATTGATCATGAATTAAGTGTCATTAAAAATATGGGTTTTGCAGGTTATTTCTTGATTACTGCTGATTTTGTTCAATACGCTAAAAAAAATAAAATCCCTGTTGGGCCAGGACGTGGATCTGCAGCAGGGAGTTTAGTTTCATATGCTTTAGGGATAACAGATATAGACCCTATTAAGCATAATTTATTATTTGAGCGTTTCCTTAATCCTGATAGGATAAGTATGCCCGATATTGATATAGATTTTTGTATCGAAAGACGAGGTGAGGTAATTGATTATATAAAAACTCAATATGGTGAGTCATCTGTGTCTCAAATAATTACCTTTGGCTCAATGAAGGCCAAACAAGTAATAAGAGATGTTGGTAGAGTTATGGGTTATACTTTTAGTGAAGTTGATCGTTTAGCAAAAGCAATACCCGATGAATTAAATATAACTTTAGAAAATGCGATTAAGAAAAGCCCTGAATTCAGAGAAATGTCTGAAAATGAATACAAAGAATTAGTAGAACACTCATTAGTTTTAGAGGGGATGAATAGGCACGCTTCAATTCATGCTGCTGGAGTAGTAATTGCACCTGGTGATTTAACAAATTATGTACCTCTCTATAAGTCATCATCCGGAGATGTAACAACTCAATATGATATGAAAGGACTGGAGGATCTTGGTCTATTAAAGATGGATTTCTTAGGCCTTAGAAACTTAACAGTAATTAATAAAGCACTTAATTTAATTGAATTAAAGGGCGAGCAAGTGGAGATTGATAAAGTTTCAATGGAAGAGCCTGAGGTATATAAGCTATTTGCAAATGGGTTGACTATTGGAGTTTTTCAGTTTGAGTCATCAGGCATGAGGGAATTCTTAAAAAAGCTTAAGCCTACTGCAATTGGTGATTTAATTGCGATGAATGCTCTTTATAGGCCTGGGCCAATGAATAACATTGATAATTTTATTTCTAGGAAACAGGGCAGCAAAAAGATAGTATACCCGCACCCGTCATTAGTCCCAATACTCGAAGAAACTTATGGAATTATAGTATATCAAGAGCAGGTCATGCAGATTGCCCATGATATTGCTGGTTTTTCACTATCTGAAGCGGATATTATGAGAAGAGCAATGGGGAAAAAAGATAAAAGATTAATGGATGAACTTTCGTTAAAATTTGTTTCTGGTGCTCAAAAAAATGATATCTCTAAAAAGAAGGCCGAAGAGATTTATGCATTAATAGAAAAATTTGCTCAGTATGGCTTTAATAAAAGTCACTCTACTGCCTATGCATACATTGCTTATCAAACTGCATGGCTTAAAACATTTCATGCTGCGGAGTTTATGGCTGCAAATTTAACTAGTGAAATGTCTAGTATTGACAGGATTGTTACATTAATTAACGAATGTAAAAAATTAAAAATTGAAGTGAAGTCTCCTGATGTGAATATCTCATACACTCAATTCTCTCCTATTGATGAAAACAATATTTCATATGGTCTTAATGCAATAAAAAATGTTGGAGAGAAAGCTTTAGAGAGTATTATAGAAAACCGTGAAGATGAAGGCCCTTTTGAGTCAATTTTTGATTTTTGCTCTAGAATTGATCAACAAAAAGTTAATAAACGTGTTCTAGAAAGTTTAATAAAATCTGGTGCTATGGATTCTCTATCTGGTTCTAGGGCTCAAAATTTTGATGCAATCGATACTGCAATAAAATATGGGCAACAGCTTCAAAACTCAGGGAATAAAAATCAGGTTGACCTTTTTTCAATTGGAGATGAGCAAAGCTCATTGATTAAAATACCTGAGCTAAAAGAGATAGAAGACTGGGATGAAAAGAAATCACTTTTATTTGAAAAAGAAGTTTTAGGCATGTATGTTTCCGGGCATCCTTTATTAGAGCATGCAGACGAGATAGAAGAATTTACATCAGTTGATTTTTCTGATAGTCTATCGCTAAAAAAGAACGAAGTTGTTACGGTTGGAGGGATGGTAACAAAGATTACAAAAAAATATGATAGGCGAAATCGTGCTATGGCATTTTTTGAAATGGATTGTTTTGGTGGGACGGTAGAGGTAATTGCTTTTTCTGATTGTTTTGAAAAGTATGAAAATTTAATCGAAGAAGATGCAGTGATTTTCATTAATGGGAAAATGGCAGATGATACAAATTTTTCTGATCTAAAAGTAATGGCTGATAAAATTGTATCTGTTGAAAATGCTAGGGAATATTTTTCTAGAAAATTAATAATTAATCTTAGTTCCCAAAACGTCTCTCCTGAGGATATTGAAGACCTTTATGAGTTTTCAAGAAGGTTTCCGGGTGATTGCAATCTATTATTTTATTTATCTAATCCTAATCCTGCATTAAGTAAGCCAGTAACAGTTTTAGCTCACAATATTAAAATTTCAACAGATAAAAATTTTATTAAGCAGTTGCGTGATAAGTATGGCAAAGAAAATATTCGAGTAGAATGATTACAATTGCACAGAGATGTTCAAGTGCAAAAGTATCTGTTAATAAAACAATTGTTTCAGAAATAAAATCTGGACTATTGTTATTAGTTGGTGTTCAAGTTGGCGATGAACCTATTGATATTAAAAAAACGGTAGACAAAATATCTAATCTTAGAATTTTTGGTGATGAAAAAGGTAAAATGAACTTATCAATTTTAGATACCAAAGGATCTTTATTAGTGGTAAGTCAATTCACTCTTTGTGGGGATATAAAAAAAGGAAGAAGGCCGAGCTTTGTGAATGCAGAATCTCCTAAAATAAGTTTAAAACTATATGAAAATTTAATAGCGGATTTTCGTGATTTAGGAATTAAAACATTGGGTGGTGTTTTTGGTGAAATGATGGACGTAGAGTTGGTGAACGAGGGGCCATCTACTTTTATTATTAATTCTAAAGAATTATGAACTAACCTCAGGCATAATTAATTTATTAGAATTATGGAAAGAAAAATAAGAATTGTGATGGCTAAGCCTGGTTTAGATGGCCACGATAGAGGTATTAAGGTCCTCGCGGCTGCGTATCGAGATGCGGGGATGGAAGTTATCTACTTAGGTTTAAGACAGACTCCTGAAATGATAGTTTCAGCTGCTCTGCAAGAAGATGCTGATGTAATAGCATTATCTAGTCTTAATAATGCCCATAATACTATTTTCCCTCGACTAATTGAAATTATGAAAACCAAAGAATTAGAAAATGTTTTATTAATAGGTGGTGGAATAATTCCTAAAAAAGATATTGAATCTTTAGAGTCTTCTGGTGTTGGTAAATTATATGGGCCAGGTACACCAGTTAATGAAACGATAGATTATATTACAAATTGGGTTAAAAAGAATAGGCGTTAAAATGGATTTAAAAAATCAAATTGAATTAGAGCTATACTTTGCTGATCATTTTGATACAATATTATTCCCAGTGTTAGCTGATATATATTTCAATCAGGAAGACTACAGAAGAGCTAGGAAAGTGTGTAATATTGGTCTTGGGTATCATGAGAATGATGCAGTAGGTAGGTTTGTACTAGCTAAAGTTGAAAAAGCAGAAGGAAATTTAAAAGATGCTGAAAAAGAATTAAAACATACTCTAAAGTACAGCCCTGATAATATTGATGCTGCTATTATGTATTGTGAAATTCAAACAGTACTAGGGAGATCTCCTTCAAGGCTTCTTACAGCATGGAAAAAAGTACTAGCTTTAGATCCTTCTAATAATTTAGCTAAAGAATTTATTGAAAAGGTAGAATCATCAAATAAAGAGAACAAGAAAACCAAAACTGGATCAAAAAAAGTAACTAAAAAAGCAAAGCCAAAAAAGACAGTGAAAAAAGTTGACGAGTCAACTGAATCTTTAAATGTTAGCGTGCGGCTTGCAACTTTTACTTTAGTAAATGTTTTAAAAAATCAAGCATTGTTTTACCAAGCACTTGAAGTCCTTGACCTTTTAGAACAAAAAGGCGAAGATCCTGATATGATTAGGTTAGAAAGAGATTCAGTAAAAGCGTTAATAAAAACATCTGAAAAAGAGAATGATAAATAATGAATGAAAATATATATTTTAAAAGACAAGAAAAATTAAAAAATGTTTTATCTGAAAATAAACTAGATGGTTTATTAATCACTAACCTCACAAATATCAGATATATTTGTGGCTTTACTGGTTCAGCTGGGGCATGCTTAGTTACACAAGAAGGTCAGTATTTTATTACTGATGGTAGATACATTGAACAGTCTAAAGATCAGGTAAAAGGGTTTAAGAGGTTCATTGACATGGCATCGCATTTATCAATAATTAAAAAAAATAATTTATTGAGTTCAAGTTCAAAAATAGGATTTGAAGGAGACCATGTAAATTTCACGCTTTATGATTCTATAAAGAATGGCTTTACTGATATTGACTGGACAAGTACACAAATGATGGTGGAAGACCTTGCTGCAGTTAAGGATGAGGTTGAATTAGATGCTTTCCGAGTAGCTGTTGAAATAACGGATAAGGTCTATGAGGAGATTCTCCCAATGCTCAGGCCTGGATATACTGAAAAACAAGTTGCCAATACATTAGTTTCTAAATATCGAGAATACGGAGATGGTGAAGCTTATTCTCCCATTGTTGCCACGGGACCAAATGGGGCCTTGCCGCATGCAATTCCAACTGACAGGGAATTTAAAAAGGGTGATTTTATTGTAATTGATGCAGCAGCTAAATATGCAGGTTATCATGCAGATATGACTCGAACACCTGTTGTTGGAGAAGCGACAGATAAGCATCATGAAATCTATAATATTGTAAAAGAGGCCCAGCAAAGGGGCTGTGATATTGCAAAAGCAGGGGTTCCATGTCAAGAAGTTGATGCTGCTACTAGAGACTATATTCATGAAATGGGTTATGGCGAGTACTATACTCATGGAACAGGGCATGGACTAGGGCTAGAGATTCATACTTCACCTCGGTTTGCACCAACTAGTAAAGACATATTAAAAGAAAATAATGTGATGACAATTGAACCAGGTATTTATTTAGCTGGGTGGGGTGGAGTTAGGATTGAAGATGATGTCATTATTAATAAAGATGGTTGTGAAATATTAAATAAAACGACTAAAGAGTTAGTTGTTTTAGATTAGTAAATAGTCACTATAATAAAATTTAAATGTCTATTACTGTTCTTGACAAAGAGGTAATGGTTGATGGCATCAATTATTTATCTTCTTTAAATGTGAATCTATCCAAATTCCTAAAGTCTTATAATGTTCCAACTCTTCCTGTAGAAAAAAATTATTTTTGGGCCCTTTGTAGATCCGTGATTTATCAGCAAATTAGTGGCAAAGCAGCAAAAAAAATTTCTGATAGGTATTTATTGTTATATGCAAATGGGGAAAGAATGTTACCTAGTGAAGTTATTGATATCGATATTAAAAAAATATTTAAGGTTGGAATATCAAGGCAAAAAGCGAGTTATATAAAAAATATTGCTCATGCATTTAATACGAAAATAATTGATGAAAAAAATATTTCTAAATTAAATGATCAAGAAATTATTAGCCAATTGACGACAATAAAAGGAGTTGGTAGGTGGACAGCGGAGATGTTTTTAATTTTTACTCTAAGAAGGTCTGATGTGTTCCCAGTGACTGATCTTGGTATTCAAAAAGGGTTCCAAATTTTCTATTCTTTAGATGATTTACCAACAATTGAATTGATGAATGAAAAATCTGAATCATGGAAACCCTTTAGAACAATAATGTCTTTGTACCTTTGGTATGCTGTTGAGGGGCCATTTGAATGGTGAAAAAAAATAAAAATATTAAAGTAATTTTTTTTGATATTGGAGGTGTATTACTTCATATTTATCCTGATAAAATGATTAACCGTATCTCTGATATCACAGGTTTATCTTATGATAGAGTAAGGTTGTCTTTCCCTGAAAAAGGTCATGATATTTATGAAAAAGGTCAAATGACTAATCAAGAATGGTTTTATACTTTTAAATCAGCATTGCCTGGCAATATTGATTTAAAAGAAAATGAGTTTTGGGGTGCCTGGGCAATGATACTTGGTGAAGAATCAAAAGTAATTGATATTTTACTTGAATTAAAAAAATATTATAAAGTTTGGCTTCTATCAAATACGAATCCAAAACATATTCAAGATGAATTAGATAACAAATTTGTTTTTCCTCATTTAGTAGATGGGGCTATTTACTCATATGAAGTAGGGCTAAGGAAGCCTCATAAATCAATTTATATAAAAGCTTGTGAATTGGCAAAAGTCGATCCAGTAGAAAGTGTTTTTATCGATGATTTAATTGAAAATATCGATGGTGCCAAAAAAGTTGGTATAAATGGAATACATTATACAGATATGGAGACACTCTATAAAAGTTTAAAGCAATTAGGAATAATTAAATGAAAATTTTTATAACATTAGTATTGATCTTTATGAACTTTTGTTTTTCTCAAGGAGCTTGGATGTTCAGTAACCGAACTCATCCTGAACTAAAATGGGAAACTATAAAAACTGAAAATTTTAATATTCATTATCATAACGATATTTATGAAATAGCAATAAAAGGGGCTAACATTGCAGAAAAAGTAAGACCAATACTAATGGAACAAGTTGGTTTAGAAGAGTTAAAAAAATTAGATATTGTTTTTACAGCTGAGGATGAGGTTATGAATGGATTTGCAGTACCTGCAAATTATACTGTCATTTGGGTAGACCAAAATGATGTTGCTGTCTGGACTGAAGATGAAAAGTGGCTTAGAACAGTTGTTGCTCATGAGCTACAACACCTTGTTTATTTCAATGTAGTAAATTCTTGGCTTCCTTCACCTATGGGTCAGCTATACGGCCAAACCCCTAGTTGGTTTGTGGAAGGTTTAGCTGAATATTTTACAGAAAAATGGAGGCCATTAAGGTTTGACTTATCTCATAAATACCATACGCTTAAAAATTCGTTACATAAAATAAAAGATCCTCATAATGATGGTTTTTCAAAAGTTTTGTATTTTGCAGATAAATATGGTGACCAAAAACTTGTTCAAATTCTAAATCACAGAGACAGTTTAAAATTATTTAATTTTGCTCAAGCATTTGAAACGCATTTGGGAATAACTGTTAAGCAATTTGAAGAGGATTGGCGTAGACAAATGAGCACGTACTATTATAGCTTGAGATCACAAAAAGAAACCTATGAAGACATTGGTAAAACGTATGCATTACCAATGAAATATGTATATGGGTTTGATTGGTTTGAAGGAGATTCTACAAAAATTGTAATGGTTGGTAGATTAAATAAAAACCAAGGAGATCTATCTTTGGTTATAGCCACTAGAGATACAAGTAAAGAAAATACTCGAAGAAAAAAACTTTATGAAAAAGGAGAAAAGCTAACAAAAAGAAATACTAAGCCTATATGGTCAATGAAAGAAATTGATTATGGTAGAATTTCTAATTATGTAAAATCTTCTCCAGATGGTTCAAAAATCCTTTATTCAAAATATGGCTATGGTAATAATCAATCACTTACTTGGGATGTTTATTATCATGATATTGGTCTAAAAAAGAATAAAAGGGTAACAGATTCAAAAAGAGCTAACAACGCATGTTGGTCTCCAGATAGTAGAAGTATTGCATTTGTTTCACATAAAAACAGTTCTTCCAATTTATACAAGACATCTATTGAAAATTTAAATGATGTTAAAAGGATTACTAATTATTCTGGAGATGTGCAGATAGTAACTCCAGCTTGGAGTCCAGATGGTGCTAGTATTGCTTTTGCAATATCTAAAGATGATGGCAATATGGATATTGTTGTTTTTGATTTAGAAAGAAAAGAACCGATTAGGATAACGAAAGACAAGAAAGTTGACTACTTACCTGTTTGGCATCCTAGTGGGAACAAAATCACATATACATCCCATTCTAATATGACTCCTAATTTTTATACTGTTGATATAAAAACGTCACAAATAATTCAAAATACTAATGTAGGTGGTTCTGTCTCTAGTGTTGGTTGGAAATTTGATAACTCAGCAATTACAGGTATGACTTTAGGTGATGTTGATTCTTCAAGAGTGGTGGATATTTTCCCTAATAGATTAGCGAATATTGATGAAATTAAGATGAATCCTAAATTCTCAAGCTGGAAAAATAAGACGCCTGATATTTCCATACCAAATCTTGATTCTATTCCTGATATTATTGATAGCTTAGAATCAGTACAATATTCCTCTTTTGCAAATGTAAAACATTTTGGGACTGTCATAATTCCTGATGTTACGGGATTACTCTACAATGGTGCATATGCAGATGCAACGGGTAGAGAAATTTTTCAGTCATTTGTTTTTAGTGATTATAAAGATGTTTTTGGTGGTTTTGGTTATTTAAATGCAACAGGATGGCCAATAGGTGGTTTTTGGGGGGTGAATTACTATAAGGATTTATTTTTTGAACAGAGAACATTTAATAGAAATGAAGATTATTTAATTGAGTTTTATAATGGGGTTGAGTTATTTGGTTACCAAAATTATAATTTTGGTAGAACAATTTCTTCAAATCATAACTTAAGATATTCATTGAAGTTTTTTAACCGTGAAGTGGCATATGAGCCAGATAGCTTAGACATTTTTAGTGAGTCCCCACCACAAAGTGGAGGAGAAGGGTCTCTATCATTTACTTATATATTTTCAAATAAAAGGCCAGAATTAAACAGTATGTTAATGCCTAGAAATGGATACGGTTTAAAAATAGCAACGAATTTCACAGATAAAAATATTTGGGGAGACTTTACTTATAACCACTATGAATTAGATTCATATATAAATAAAAAAATTGGCCCATTCACTTTATACTCTCGAGCTAGATACGAGCAGATTTCAGGTAGCCCCCCTAATCAAGAAACAGCTGGGCTCGTTGATATTCCAACTAATTATTATGCTGGGCAACTTATTTTAGGGAAAGAGCACATGAGCCCTAGAGGTTATTCTGGTGCTATACTAGGCAATAGCGCTTTTATGGGGACAACAGAATTTAGAAGCCCGTTAATTAATTTAAATATTATAGAAGTCTTACGAATTATTAAAGCAGGTAAATTGTCGTTTTCTATAATATCTGACTATGGGAAAGTTTGGGGCTCTAATAATGATGAATGGGTAATCACAGCAGGTATTGAGGCCAGAGCTTCTCTATTAATTGGAAACTTACCGCTTTTAGTTTATAGTTTAGGGATTGCTCAAACAATTGATGGATGGTCTGATAATCCAAATGCTAAGGGCGTCGACCCATATATTAGATTAGCTTTAGTTAACCCTTTTTAATTAAATAATCCATTTCGATTAAGAGAAATAAAAATTGTAGTTGGATCTGATCTAAATTGGTTTTCGTTTTCAGTATACACTTCTCTATCTAGACTAAAAACGGCATCCCAATATTTATTTAGTTTATATTGAATCTCTAAGTTTGTTTCAAATCTAGATAAATCAAATACAAGGGTCTCTGATATTTGGTCATAGTATTCAAGCTCTAATTTTATCTTTAATTTTTCAAAGTTTTGATCAAGGGAGATAGCGCTTTTTATATATGTTGTTTTTTCATCACTATCAATAAAATCGGATTTATCATACGCCCATCCGACTTCAGATGTAAAATTCCCTTTTTTAGTGTTTCTCAAAAGAAATCCTATCCCCTGATTAAAATGATACCTTAGATTATTTCCTGATTTATGATAGCTATATGTCGTGAAATGATAGAGGTTTGAATTAAAATCATATTTATTACTTGATTTAACTCTCATTTTTAGTTCTGATCTTGAGTCGAAAAAATGTGCATACATTTTTAAATCTCTAAAAGTATTATTAGTAACTCGCTTTAATCTATAAAATGAGCCTAAACCATTTTGTTCTATTTCTGCATTACTAACAAACCCAATTCGAATGAAATCATCTATAACAATTTTTTCATTATCTGGGTCATGCGCAAAAAGGAATGATATTGCAACTAAAGTGACCCTTTTTTTAATCACTGTTTTATTCTTTTTCCAGATTGCATCATGATGATTGCTAGGCTAGTAAATAGTAATGTTAATAATATTGCCATCCATAGGCTGATGCTAACAGGCGAGTCACTTTTTTCTAATATCATAAATCGAATTCCATTGATCATGTAGTATATTGGGTTAAAATAACTAAGGTTCTGTGCCCAGTCAGGTAACATTTTAATTGAATAAAAAACACCTCCTAAAAAGCTCAGAGGTGTCAGGAAAAAATTTTGAATCATAGCAAGTTGATCCCAGCTTTCAGCTATTTGCCCCATTACCAGACCCATACTTGAAAATGCCCATGAAACTAGGAATATGAATAATAAAGTCCCAGCGGGGTTATTAACTGGGAGGTCTATTAAAACTATACCAACTAATAAAACTAATATTCCATTAACCATCCCTCTTATTGTGCCTCCAATAATATATGCTAGAGAAATTTCTAGACCTGATAAAGGAGCAGTTAATAAGTCTGGTAATTGTTGCAAAAGTTTCATTTGGAGCATTGAAGATGAAGTATTTGAAGAAGCATTTGTTAACGTATTCATCATGATTAGTCCTGGCAAAATGAACATTGTATATGAAACACCTTGAATTTCTGAAATGCGTTGTTCAAGAGTAAATCCGAAAATGAGAATGTATAACACAGAAGATATTAAACCTGGGATTACAGTTTGGCGGTAAACAGAAAAAAACCTTCCAACTTCTCTGCTTGTTAAAGTATATAACCCGACCCAATTAATCATAATAGCTTTATTTTTTTATTCATTTAAACTTTTTCCTGTTAATTCTAAAAACACATCTTCTAAAGAAGACGTTTCTGTTTTTATACTATGAATTGTTATATTTTCAGAAGTTAGTTCTTGTATTATTTGTGGTATAGCTAGTTCTGGATTTTTTACACTAAAGTGCATCCTAGAGTTTTCAATAGAATAATTTTTTTCTAGAGTTGGTATTTTTAATTCATCTATTCCTTGAGCTAGCTGAACTGTAACGCCTGACTTACCTAAATCTTCAGTTAGCTTTTTAGGTGACCCTTCTTTTAAAATTTTTCCTTCATCTATAATTGACACATTATCACAAAGTAATTCAGCTTCTTCTATATAATGAGTAGTTAACAAAATTGTTTTCCCATTACTGTGGAGTTCTTTTAAATAATCCCATAGTTCATGTCTTAGTTCAACATCTACACCCGCAGTAGGTTCGTCAAGAATAAGTATCTCAGGGTCATGGACTAGAGCTTTTGCGATTTGAAAACGCCTTTTCATCCCTCCTGATAATTGACGTAGTCTAGAATTCTTTTTTTTATCTAAACCTAGTTTTTTTAATAATTGTTCAATTCTATTTTTAGCATCTGTGCGATTTATTCCATAATAGCCAGCTTGGAAAAATAATAATTTTTCAATGCTAAAAAACCAATCAACAGATAATTCCTGAGCTGCAATTCCTATTTTAGATCTTGTGTAGCGGTAATCATCTACCGTGTCTTTACCAAAAACGAAACAGTTACCACTATTTTTGAAAACTAGTCCAGTAAGTATATTAATTGTTGTGGTCTTTCCTGCACCATTTGGACCAAGCAATCCAAAGAACTCACCTTTAGGAATATTTATATTTACTCCTTTTAAGGCGTGCAGTTCTTTGTAGGATTTTTTTAAATCCTTTATTTGGATTGCAATATCTTGCATAGGTATCTATTTAAACCCTATTTTAGAATCAAAAGGACTTGGGAAATCAAAGCCTTCAGCTCCGGGGAAGTGAGCTATTGAAACAATAAAACCCCATGGTATTAAAATCGAAGCCTCAATCTTTTGAGTCACATTTTTTTTTGTTGAATTTATTTTTGGAATGTTGAATTGAGGCTGGTATATCCATATTCCATGTTCATCATAACCTTTTACTCTAGCAAAAATTTTATCACTTTCAATACCAATTTTTTGAAGTGGCTCATGATTTTCTAATACGATTAGAATTACATCCCCAACTACTTCTTCAATTTTCATCATGTTCATATTTAATTACCTTTTATCTAAATGTAGTATTAAACATACTATTTTTATCATTAATTCTTATTTAATAATTCTAAAAATTCATTTTCCGATAGAATAATTATTCCCATTTTTTTTGCTTTTTCAACTTTTGAACCTGTTTTTTGCCCAGCGACTAAATGAGTAGTTTTTTTTGTTAGAGAGTTTTTTGTTAACCCCCCTGCATTTTCTACTTTTTTCTTAGCATCATTTCTATTCATTAGTTCAAGAGTACCTGTAAAAGCAAAGATTGTATTATTTAAATGTTCTGATGTATTGCTTTTAGGTTTTAAAAGTTGAACCCCCTTTATTATACAGTTATTTATTGTAGATACATTTGATTCATCTTTCCAAAATATTATTATTGATTGGGCAACTATTTCACCAATTTCTTCAATTTCAATTAATTGATCCTCAGTTGCATTAATGAAATTTTCAAGATTGCTATTATAATATTTTTCCAATGTTTTTGCTGTATGTTCTCCAACGTTTCGAATGCCAAGTGCATATATGAATTTTGCAAATGTTGTTTTTTTAGATAGATTTATAGATTGAATGATGTTTTGTGCTGATTTTTCCCCCATTCTATCTAGTTTTGCAATCTCATTTTCTTTTAAACTATAAATATCATCTAGTTTTTTTATTAGTTTATTTTCAATTAATTGTTCAATAATTTTTTCACCTAGGCCTTCAATATTCATTGCTAGTTTTGAGCAAAAGTGTTGAATTTTACCTTTGAATTGTGCGGGGCAATTAGAATTTATGCACCTTGTTACGGCATCCCCTTCTATCTTGATTGAAGGCTCATGACAAGAAGGGCATGATGATTCAATTTTGTATTTAGGTGACTTATTATTTTTTCTTTTTACTACTTTGACTATTTTGGGGATTACATCGCCAGATCTTTCTATTAAGACACTATCTCCTATTCTGATATCTTTTCTTTCAATTTCATCCTGATTATGTAGAGTAATATTTGTAACAGTAACTCCTGAAACATAAACTGGCTTTACTTTAGCTACAGGTGTAAGTGCGCCAGTCCTTCCAACTTGGACAGATATACTTACTATTTCGGTTGTTACTTGCTGAGCTTTGAATTTACCTGCAATAGCCCATCTTGGTGATCTGCTTCTTGAACCTGCTTTTTCTCGTTCAATATAATTATTTAGTTTAAAAACTGTTCCATCTATCTCATAATTAAGTTCATTACGTTTTAATTCTAAAGTGTTATGATATTTTATAACATTTTTAACACCACTTACTTTTTTTATCATATTATTTACTGGTAGCCCAAGATTTTTTATGTAGAATAAAAATTCTTGATGCGTTTTAAAGTTTTTACCTTCAATTATACCTGGTTCATAGCAATTTATCGATAATGGCCTGCTTGAGGTTATTTTAGGGTCAAGTTGTCTAAGACTACCAGCTGCGGCATTCCTCGGGTTTGCAAAAACTTGTAATCCTTTCTTTATTTGGGTTTCATTTAATTTGTCAAAATCACTTATTTTAATAAATACTTCACCCCGGACTTCTAATAAACTTGGAAAGCGTTGACCTATAAGTTTCAAAGGCAATGATTTTATTGTTCTAACATTTTGTGTTATATCTTCACCTTCGAAACCATCACCTCTTGTAAGTCCTCTAATAAGTATACCATCCTGATATATTAGTTCAACACCGATCCCATCTAATTTTGGTTCTGCCATGTATTCAATTTTATGTGTTGTTTCTAAAAGTTTTTTTATCCTTTCATTAAATGAAATTAATTCATCTTCATTCATTGCATTTGAAAGAGATAACATTGGTATCCGATGAGCTGCGGTTTTAAAGCCTTTTAAGGGCTTTGCACCAACCCTTTGTGTTGGTGAGTTTTTATCAATTAAACTTGGGTTATTTTTTTCTAATTCTTGTAGTTCTCTAAAAAGAGTGTCCCATTCTTTATCAGATATAATGGGATTATCTAACACATAATAACTATAGTTATGTTCTTCAATTATTTTTTTTAATTCATTCAATCTTTTTACAGTTTTTATCATTGGTTCAATCGCTTTTTTTGTTCATAATATTTGACTGGGTCAATAAATGTTCTTTTAATTGGCTGTAAAATATTTTCGTCATTTACAGGCGCCCCATAAATCTTACCATCCGTAGTTTTTATTGCAAAAAAATAATCTATAGAATTTCCAGGGAAGTCATTGATATTTATTTTGTATTGATATAATCCACTATTACCCTGTAATTGAATCTCTCTATAAGATTTCATTTTATCCGTTTTGAAAAATAATAAAGCTGAAATAATAATTTTTTCATTTAATTCTGTTACTAAAGAGAGTTTAAATGGTCTTCCAATGAAAAAAGGATCAGGGGGGCTATGGAATAGTTTTATTTCTTTAATATGTTCTAATTGAATTTTATTTTCAATATCAGTGTGTACTGCTTGAGAAAACAAAATTTGACAAAATAAGATATTTAAAAAAAAGATTAAAAGTTTTAACATAATTTACCATCAATACTGTGGTATCTCATTTTTAGTCTTTCTATTCGTTTTTCTTCGATATTATATATATCGCAAATATCATATGGCCTTGTATATATGTGCAGTGTCTCAACTTTTCTATTACTACAGTTTTTTATAGAGTGTACATCTGCAGGCCCATCTACATAACCAACTGAAGCATTAATTGTTTTTTCAAATTTAAGTTTTAGCGGACTTTCTGAAATAATTGAATAGTTATTTATTTGCAAATTACCTTTAATTATTTTGAACCAGCATTTTTCTCCTTCATGCCCATGTATAGGAGCCATTTGTCCTGGGAGCCAGCAAAGTAAAAGGACCTCAAAATTTTTATCTCTATATATCTTATTTCTGGTATAACAATCTTTACTGAAATAAGAATACTGTTTAATATTTTCTTCTGAAAATTGAGAGTTTTGAATTAACGAAGAAATTTCATCCACAGGAAAATCTTCATTAGTGAATGCTGCTAGCGAATTAATAAATGGTTTCATTATTTTTTCTTTAGATTAAGTTCCGACCAATTCTCTATTTTTTTCTGCGTAATACTATTACTTAAACAGTCTTTCATCCAATTTCTTTTGGTTATTTCTTTTTTTATAAAATATCTAATAGCACAATCCGCATTACTTTCATAACTATCTGGTGCATCGGAGGTATGATTAATAATAATGAAGCTATTAATGGGAGTCTTCGAATATTGACCAATTTTTGCCATTGAATTCATTGCTAATATAATGAATTCAGGTTTTTTATCCATTGATTCAAGTTCGAGTTGTAATACTTTACCTTCTTTATTATCATATATGTGTATACCAAGGATTTCAGGAAATTCTGGTATCATTCTACAATAACTATTTAGGATTGAACGTAATTGGGTTGCATCGTAAATAGGTTTTGAATTTCCTATATCCACAAAAAGTAATATCATTAGTATATAGATAAATATCATTCTCATCTTCTTCTATTTAGTAATATTATACTAATCATTAATAACGCAAAAATTACAAGTATTGAATTTTTTTGAATTTTTTCTTTTGAGGTTATTACAGAAGCAGCATGCAAATCATAATTCTCATTTAGTAGAGAATCTATTCCAAATTTCCATATTAATGTATCTTTATCCATTGACATAGCATTACCAGAAATTGGTTCACCTGGAAGTAATAATTTGATTACAAAGTTATCATCTTGTAATCCTAGAGATGCTTTTAGTCGATCTTCATGTGCCTTCATTGCTCTTGATAAATTATCTGAAAATTTTTGACTTACTTTAAAAGGTTTTAATGTATTTCGAATATAAATATCTCTATTTTTTTGAATTTCTTCTAACATCTCAAATGTTGAGACTCTTGAGAATGAATTTTTAAAATGGTTAACCAGCCTAGGTCGTTCAATTTTAATATTATCAGAAATCATATTCTTCTCAAGATCACTAAGTGCTTTATCAATAATTATAGTTAAAGCTTCGGGTAGCCAGATAAGACTATCAATTTTATGACTGGTCATTGCATTATATAAAAGGGGGTATTCACTTTTTATATTTCTGCCTTTAATATTCATCTGAAATGAATAAATATTTGAAATAGCCTTATTAGAATGATTAAGGTTGAAATTAAAGGCTAGGCCATTTCTAGGCTTAAAATTAAATGAAGAATCTTTTATAACTATGTTTGTAACAGCCTTCCAGATACTGTCAGTTTTATATATTTCATAAGAGCTATTATTATCATCATAAAATGGATGTTCAAAATCTTGATCCACAATATCAGTTGAATCTCCAATACTTACAATTTTTAGATGAGTTTGCCCATCAGGGAATATTTGGATAGTAATTACATTCTCAACGCATGAGATGTTTATTAAAAGAAGTAATGCTAATATGGAAAATTTTATTTTCAATTTACATACTTAATTTACAATGTAATTATTGTTATGGGGAGTTGCGCCTATGATATAATTGATGTTATTTTTTGATATGGCAAAGAACTTATTTCGATACTTTTTTATTGTCTCCCTGTTTTTCATTTCCTTCTCTTATTCTCAAAAATTTAATCAGCATTCATTTATTGTTAATACAGATGAGGGTTTTATTGATTATTCAAATAGAATAATTGTTTGTAGGGGGACTGCTGAAATTGAAGAAAAAACCCCCATTGATAATTCATTAAAAATTGTAGAAAAAAATCTTAAGATTGCAAAAGCGGAAGCGAGAACAATTGCTCGATCTAATTTAATTGAATTAATGAAAAAGGTTAATTTTGATGGTCGGTTGGTAGGTGAATTAATGGAGAATGAACCCCTAATTGGGAGTAGGTTAGAGGGTTTAATTGGTAGTGCATATCAGCAAGGAGAGATAGAATACTTAGAAGGTGAAAAAGTTGCAATTGCTCTAGCTGTTAAAATGTCTGGTCTATCAGAAATACTTACTGATATTGATGGTTATAAATCAGATAGTATGAATCCAGCATATTTAATGACCAGCGCTGCTATCCCAAAAAGTCAGCGAATCTCTGGAATTGTTATTGATGCTCGGGAGCATGCTGTTGACCCCTCTATGAGTCCTGAAGTAATCGATATGCAAGGGAACTTAGTTTATGGTACAACAAGTTACTCACGTTCAAAAGCAGTAAACCGTGGTCCAGTTGGTTATGCTTATTCTATGAATGACAGGAATGTCAGTCAGCGTGTAGGGACTAATCCTTTATTTGTCGAAGCAGTTGGGTCACTTGACGATGATGTTTATATTACTAGTATGGATGCTGCGAAGGTTAGGGATGCAGAGAAAAGTTTTGGTGTATTATCAAATTGTAGAGTTATGCTTTTATTACAATAAATGGAGGAATTTTATTTTTACAAGTTGATAATCTTTTAGGTTCATATTTGAACGGTCATTCATTTTTGAGTGGCCGTTTTTTTTATCCATTTTAAAAATATTTATTGTATATGTCAGAAAATAGGCCTGCAATTTTAATGCTTGAAGATGGCACTACGTTTAGTGGTAAATCATTTGGCGCTATTGGGAAAACTTTAGGGGAAGTTTGCTTTAATACAGGCATTACCGGTTATCAAGAAATACTAACAGATCCTTCTTATGCAAAACAAATAGTCACTATGACAGCCCCTCACATTGGGAATTATGGTGTTAATTCTGAGGATATTGAATCAAGTAAAATTCAGGCCTCAGGTTTTGTAATTAAAGAGGAGTCAATTGTCCCATCTAATTGGAGATCTCAATTTTCGATAGGTGATTATCTGATAAATGAAAATATTGTTGGTATAAAAAATATTGATACTCGATCTTTAACAATTCACCTTAGAAATCACGGAGCGATGAATGGTATTATCTCTTCAGATAGTATTGACGATGGATTACTTAGAAGAGAGTTGATTAATCATCCATCTATGGCTGGGCAAGATTTAGCAAAAGTTGTTTCTACTAGAGAGATGTATAAATTTTCTGAGCAAGGTAAATATAAAGTAGCAGTTCTTGATTTTGGAGTTAAGAGGAACATCTTAAAAATTTTAAAAAAGCTTAACTGTAAAGTTTCTGTTTTTCCTGCGAATACTAGTTCAAAAGAAATTCTAGGGATTAGTCCTGATGGTATTTTTTTATCTAATGGGCCAGGTGATCCTGCTGCCGTTAGTTATGCAATTACAACTGTAAAAGAAATCCTAGGAAAGAAGCCAATGTTTGGTATTTGTCTTGGCCATCAAATTTTAGCTCTTTCTCTTGGTGCAAAAACCTTTAAGTTGAAATTTGGTCATCGCGGGATAAATCATCCTGTGAAAAACTTAATTACAAATGCGGTTGAGATTACGAGTCAGAATCATGGATTTGCTGTGGATAATAAAAGCCTACCAAACAATATTAGAGAAACACATGTCAATCTAAATGATAATACAAATGCTGGTATTGAAAGTATTGATAATTTTGCTTTTTCTGTTCAATACCACCCAGAATCTAGTCCAGGGCCACATGATAGTAGGTATTTGTTCCAAAAATTTATTGAGATGATGAATGCCTAAAAGAACTGATATTAATTCAATATTAATTATTGGTGCAGGGCCAATAATTATTGGGCAGGCATGTGAGTTTGATTATTCAGGTACTCAAGCAGCTAAAGCTCTTAAGGAGGAGGGTTACAGAATCATTTTAGTTAACTCTAATCCCGCAACAATCATGACTGACCCAGATATTGCTGATAGAACTTACATCGAGCCTATTACTCTTGAATATGTTACTGAAATAATAAAAAAAGAAAAACCTGATGCGATTTTACCAACAGTTGGTGGGCAAACAGCATTAAATCAAGCGATTGAACTTTATAAAGAAGGTGTTCTAGAGAAATATAATGTTGAGCTTTTAGGTGCGCAGATTAATTCAATAGAAAAAGCTGAAGATAGAGAGAAATTTAAAAAAGCAATGGATCAGGTATCCATTGATACGGCAAAAGGTAATTTTGTTTATTCCTGGGAAGAAGCTAAGAATTTGTTAGATGAAATTAATTTCCCGGTTATTATAAGACCATCCTTCACTCTAGGGGGGACAGGTGGTTCAGTTGCTTATAATTTTGAAGAGTTTCAAGGCCTTGTAGAAAATGGTATATCTTCTAGCCCTATTAGTGAGATCTTAATTGAGGAATCTTTAATTGGCTGGAAAGAATATGAATTAGAAGTTGTCAGAGATAAATCTGATAATGTAATAATTATATGTTCTATTGAAAATATTGATCCAATGGGGGTCCATACTGGTGATTCAATTACAGTAGCTCCAGCGATGACTTTGTCAGATAAAGAATATCAGAAGATGCGTAATTGGGCTATAAAGTGTTTACAAACAATTGGGGTAGAGACTGGAGGCTCAAATGTACAGTTTGCAGTAGACCCAGATAGTGGTAGGATGATAATAATTGAGATGAACCCAAGGGTGAGCAGATCTTCTGCACTAGCTTCAAAAGCCACTGGCTTTCCAATTGCAAAAATTGCTGCTAAGCTTGCGATTGGATATACTTTAGATGAGCTCCCAAATGATATTACAGGAGAAACATTGGCTGCTTTTGAGCCGACTATAGATTATATTGTTACTAAAGTGCCAAGATTTGATTTTGAAAAATTTCCTTCAGCTTCCGGACACCTTGGAGTACAAATGCAAAGTGTTGGGGAAGTTATGGCAATTGGGAGAACATTCAGAGAATCAATTCAGAAAGCCTTTCGTTCTTTGGAGGTGGGCTTGGATGGGTTAGAGCCAAAGTGGGCTTTTGAAGATGATCCAGATTTAATAAGAGCAAGGGCTTTTGATTTAACGAGCCTTCGTTTCGCTACATCTTTTAGATTATTAAAAATTAGAGAGGCATTTTTGTCAGGTAAAACAATCGAAGAAGTTTATCAGATAACCAAAATTGATATGTGGTTCTTGAATCAAATTAAAATGCTTTGCAGCCAAAAATATGATGTTCCACTTTTAGAATTGAAAGAGAATGGGTTTTCTGATTTCCAAATAGCAAGGAGCACTCAAATTTCTGTTGATAAAGTTCGAAGTATGAGAATTAAAAAGAAAATTTTACCATCCTATAAATTAGTAGATACATGCTCAGCAGAATTCAAAGCAAAAACACCATATTGTTATTCAACTTACGATCATGAAAATGAAATAAAGCCCATTGAGGGTAAGAAGGTCATTATTTTAGGAGGAGGGCCGAATAGAATTGGACAGGGGATAGAATTTGATTATTGTTGTGTGCAGGCTGTTTTCGGCCTAAGAGAATTAGGTTATAAGACAATAATGGTTAATTGCAATCCTGAAACAGTAAGTACAGATTTTGATTTAGTAGATCGTTTATACTTTGAGCCAGTTACATTTGAAGATGTTATGAGCATAATTGATTTTGAAAAGCCTGATGGAGTTTTGGTCCAGTTTGGTGGGCAAACTCCATTAAAAATATCTAATCAATTATCAAATGCTGGTGCACCAATTATAGGGACTTCACCGATAAATATTGACGTAGCAGAAGACAGAGAGAAGTTTGGTATGATTTTAAACAAACTAAATATTTCTTGTCCAACTTATGGGACTGGTAAAAGTTTGGAAGAGGTAGTATCTGTTGCTGATAGGATTGGGTATCCAGTTTTAGCTAGGCCTAGCTATGTATTAGGAGGGAGGGCAATGGAAATTGTTTATTCACAGGATCAACTAATTGATTATATATCTAGGTCTGCAGATGTTACTAGCGGGCACCCTATATTAATAGACCAATTTCTTGAAAATGCTTTTGAGTTTGATGTTGATGCGCTTTGTGATGGAGAAGAGGTTCATATTGGCGCAATAATGCAACATATTGAAGAAGCGGGGATTCATTCAGGTGATTCTGCATGTGTTTTACCTCCATATCAGATTAAATCGAAAACAATAATAGAGATTGAAAAGATTACAGTTTTACTAGCTATAGAATTAAATGTGGTTGGGTTAATTAATATACAATTTGCATATAAAGATGATAATTTATTTGTTTTAGAGGTAAATCCTAGAGCAAGTAGGACAGTACCATTTGTAAGTAAATCTACAAATGTTTCATTGGCAAAGATTGCATCTCAATTATCTGTTGGGAAAAAATTGAAAGAATATGATTTACCTCGATGGGACACTATTAATCATATCGCGATAAAAGAAGCAGTGCTTCCATTTAATAAGTTTCCAGCAGAATCTATTTTTTTAAGTCCAGAGATGAAATCTACTGGCGAAGTTATGGGTATTTCTGATACTTTTGGCCTGTCTTTTTATAAAGCAACATTAAGTGCTGGGATAGAATTGCCTGGAGAAGGTGAAATTTTTATTTCTGTTATAGATGAAGATAAATTTAAAATAATTTCTATTGCTAGAGCTTTTAAAGAGCTTGGTTTTAAGATAATTGCAACAGAGGGAACATCTAAAGAATTAAAGAAAAATGGTATTCCAACTAATACAGTTTATAAAGTGGGGGAAGGCAGACCAAATATTGTTGATCATATAAAAAATAATAAAATAAATCTTGTTGTAAATACTCCTTTAGGTGAACAATCTAGGTATGATGAAGAAGCAATAGGTAAGGCTTGCATTCAAAAAGGGATTATGGCAATTACAACTATTTCAGCTGCTGAAGCAGTATTACATGCTATAAGGACAAGAAATAAAATTAAAGTAAAATCAATTCAAGAGTATCATTCTAATTAGGTTATTATTCTCTTCTTTTGAAGATCAGTTAAATGTTTTACATTTTTTTATTGATAGTGAAAAGAAGACTATTATGACTCATAAAGACAAACCTTCTGATAGTATTTCATTTTAAATTTAAGCCTTAGATTTTCAAAATGTTGAATAATTATTATTTATAATGCAACCTTATATATTTGAAGTTTTTAGTTTAGATCATATTATTTCTTTAATTGTAATTATTTTTTTATTCATTACACTCTTAAAGTATAATGAAAAAATTGGGATAAAAGATGATAGCAAAACTTTTTTAATTGTTTTATCTATTTTGATGATATTTTTGGATATTTCCGAGGATATTGTTAGAGTTTTCACCGGTTATTATTCCATCACAAAAGATTTACCTTTACAACTTTGTAGCATAGGTGTTTATTTAGCTGCATATAATTTGGTATATCGAAATCAAACAATTTTTAATTTGATTTTTTATTGGGGTTTTGTGGGGGCTACAAATGCTATTTTGACACCTGATGGTGATTTGTTTGAATTGAGGATATTTTTCTTTTATAGTCAAGGGTATCACGCTGCGTTGATATTTGCTGTTTTATGGATGATGGTTAAATACGATATGCGGATGGAATATAAATCGATTTTTCAAGTAGTTTTGTATACAAATATTATAGTTGGGATGATAACTTTAATAAATTTTATATTAGATAGTAATTATATGTTTTTACGCGTAATTCCAAACTCTATTAGCCCTTTTTTAATGGGTGAATGGCCAACTTACATTGTAATGGTACAGGTTTTTTCAGTGGTTTTAGTGTTGCTATTTATTTCAATTCAGAACTATTTTATGAAATCAACAACATAGAGTCCGTAACTTAAAAATATATTAATCAGTAGGTATGTATTTTGGTGGTCTTCTATGATTTGTTTGTTGTTCATACGAGTAGGCGATCTCAATTAATATCGGCTCACTCCATTTTGCTCCAAAGAATGATACTCCAACTGGGACGTTATCAATAAAGCCCATAGGAACGTTAATATTGGGATATCCAGAGAGTGCAGCAAAAACAGTAGTTGAGATATAGTACTTATCACCATTTATAAGGTCAGTTTTCCATGCGGGGCTTCCAGTTGGCGATACAAACGCATCCAAATTATGCTTTTTCATAACTTTATCAATGCCTAGCTCTCCGGATAGTATTTTCATCTCTTTTATTGCTTCTTGATAGGAATCTGATTTTAATAAGCTTTCTTTTGATTGAGCATTTTTCATTCTATCAATATTAAAGTACATCATTTCGATACTATCTAACAGAGTTTGATTTATAGCATCTTCAAGATCTAGAACAGTTGCATTAGGGCCTAATGCTTGAAAATATTTTTTTAATCCATCTTTAAATTCATGGGCCATTATTTCAATAGCGTATTCTTCAGCTGACTTTTTATTTTCAATTTTTTGGAAAATATTATCTATTTCAATTATCTCTGCCCCGCCTTTTTTAAGGTCATTTATAGTCTTCTCCATTAATATGTCAAGTCTATGATTTTTCCCTTTCATGGTTTTTACATATCCGATTCTTTTATCTTGCAGCCCCTTTTTGTTTAAAAATTTAGTGTAGTCTTTGTAGGAATTATTTTTACTACTTTTTGTTTTATCATCACTAGGATCGATTCCAATGAGTGCTCCTAGCAGTATAGCTGCATCTTTAACTGTTCTTGTCATAGGCCCTGCTGTATCTTGAGTATAGCTTATTGGGATAATCCCAGACCGACTCCATAAACCTACAGTAGGCTTTATTCCGACAATACCATTTGCATTTGATGGGCACATAATAGAGCCCCATGTCTCAGTTCCGATTGCTACGGCACATAAATTTGCAGAAACTGCAACTGCAGAACCTGAGCTAGATCCACAAGGGTTTCGATCTAAAACATAAGGATTTTTTGTTTGCCCACCTATTCCGCTCCATCCACTACTAGAGAACGATGCTCTATAATTCGCCCATTCACTAAGATTGGTTTTACCAAGAATTACTGCTCCTGCCTGTCTTAATTTTTCTGCGACCCAGCTATCATGAATAGGATAAGAATTTCTAAGTATTCTGCTACCTCCAGTGGTTGGCATTTTATCATTTGTATTAATATTATCTTTTAATAAAACTGGGATTCCAAATAATGGCCCTATTGACTTTCCTAGTTGTAAAATATTATCTAAAGAATCAGCAATATTTAATGCGTCTGGATTAATAGTAATTATTGAGTTGAGCGCAGGACCAGATTCATCGATAGTTTTTATATTCTCAAGGTATCCTGATACAATATCTTTTACGGAGAATTTTTTATTTTCGTACCCAGAACGAATATCAGTAATAGTGATTTCATCTAAAATTGGAATTTTATTATAGTTATTACTAA
>CACEHW010000002.1 GCA_902559415.1 uncultured Fidelibacterota bacterium | reverse complement strand
ATATAATTATTTCGATAATAGTTTGTATTTCGATATATCATTCCATCATTACAGAGATATTGCAAAGATATCCTTAGATGATTCAACATACAAGATGGTTTTAAATAATGACCTATGGGATGAACGTAATGTAACTTTTTCAAAAGATGGTGCTCTCATTTATGCTGATGATAAAAGTGGTATTTTTAATTTATATATGATTGATGAAAAAAATGGTGTGCAGGGATATATTACTAACGTTTTTGGTGGCTCATTTATGCCAAATATTAATAGTGATGGTAGAGTTTTATACTCATTGTACAAAGATGGTGGCTATAAAATAGCGGTTATAGATACTGTAAAGATCATAGACGATGACTTGGTTGGTTACTCTAAAACATATTATAAAAAAAATGAGAATTTATCAGAACCCATAACCTCTTTAGACACAACCAAATCCGATAAATATGTTGATCAGTTTCCGAATATGTTTATTATGCCAAAACTGATGTATGAATATGGAACCGCGAAACCTGGATTTTATTTCTATTCAAGTGAGATTTTAGAGAGATTGAGTTTATTTGGTGGGATGTCATTAAATAGTTTAATGGACACTGACTTATTTTTTATTTTTGAGTTTAATCGTTTGTATCCTACTGTATTTTTTGAGACCTTTTATTTAACACGAAATACCTCTGATAAAACTCAGTATCAAGATATTTACCAGATAGATAGTGATATCAAATTTAGGATGTTATTATTCCGACCTGGCATTAGATTTCCCTTTTATGGAAGCAGCATAGAAATTTTTAGTTCATTACAAAGATATAGAGCTTTCGTAAGTGAGTCGCTTCCTTCTGAGAATATAGAAGCTGGAGTAGCTTACGATTATTACAATGGTGTATCATTAAATTTTGATTGGAAACTAGATGTGATAAAACCTCGCCTTGATGGAGGAATAAATCCTTCAAATGGATTTAAAGTAGCAGCAAAATTTGATTTTGAAAAAAATAAATTTATTGAAGGTCTTGATCTATCTGATGCTGGAACATTGGTTGAGAATTTTAAAGATAATAATCTAGTTAGATTGCAAGGTGACCTTGCTTTCCACTATGAGTTACCTTGGGTAGAAAGATTGACAACTAGTATTCATTTAAATGGTGGATATATAACAAATACAAAAGTCGATTCCTTCTTTCATTTTTTTAATGGAGGAATGAGCGGTCTCAAAGGTTATCCATTTTATGGTATAGAAGGTACAAGGACTGCCCTAGTAGATTTATCATTGAGGTATCCTATATTAAGGGAAAAACACGTTAAGTTTGGATGGTTTATTATGCAGAATAGTGTAATTGGAGCGATCTTTCAATTCGGTGATGCATGGCGCGATAAGGATGATCAAATGTGGAAAAAGTCTGCTGGCCTACAATGGCGAATTAATGGTTTTTCATTCTATAATTACCCCACTGCAATTGAGCTAGAGATTCACAAAGGATTAACTAAATTTAACAGAACTATTAAAGGAGAATTATATTCTTATGGTAAGGAATACAGAACATATTTTAGGCTCTTATTTGATTTCTAGATTTATATTATTTTTAAGTTTAAGTATGGTTCTATTTGGACAAGACTCTACAAAATTGGTTGTAGAAAAAGACTCTACATTCTATCCTGGAAAACCTCTTTTGTTATCATTAGTTGTTCCTGGCCTGGGTCAAGTATATAACAAAGAGCCAATCTGGAAGCCTGGTATTTTCATTGCAACTGAAATTGTAAGTATAACGAGTATTATGTATGCTAATAAAAAAGCAGATGAAATTCGAATGGATTATCAAAAATTTGCTGATGAAAACTGGAATGTGAAAGATTGGTGGAATTTCACTCAATCTGGTCCAGAGGTAATTGAAAATAACGGTTTATTTTTTACTGATAATAAATTAAAAGCCATGAGAGATTATGTTGGAACTCACCACCTTACAATACATTTAAAAGGTGATTTAGTAAATCTGTTCAATACTGAATTCTTAACTTCTGATAGTCTTTCAATTTTATCAGGTTATTTAGATAGCGATGATCTTAGTATGGTAAAAGATAGACATTATTATGAAAATATCGGGAAATATGATCAGTTTGTTGGAGGGTGGTCGGATGTTTCTACAAGCTGGTATTGGGAAGAGAAAGATGTCGGTGATAGCACAGAAATAGTCATAAAGACTCCAATGAAACAAAGTTATCTTGATGATCGTTATAAATCAAACCAATGGCTTTCTTTTGCTAAATTTAGTATCAGCGCTATGATGTTTAATCATGTCATTAGTGGACTAGAAGCTGTTTGGGCAAATCGTAGTATAAAAAACGAAAAAAGTGGAGAGGATGCTAAAAAAGTAGATCTTGACCTAGGATTATTATTTAATCCAAGTAATTCTTATGGTGTTGGTGGTTTATCTTTTCAAGTAAATTTTTAATGAAAAACATATATTTAACTTCTTTATTATTCTTAATTGGATGTTCATCATCTCTTCCTGATGTTAGTATTCCTTTGGCAGATCATTTAAAAACTGGCATGGATTTTTTAGATCAAGAAAAATACGTTAAAGCTCAGGAAGAGTTTCAATTTATTTTATCTAGAGGTACTGGCACAGACTACGGTGACGATGCTCAATTCTTTTTAGCTGAATCTTATTTTCTTAATGAGCAGTATATATTATCTATTCAAGAATACGAAAACTTAACTCGAAAAATGTCATATAGTCCTTTCTTTGAAAAAGCAAGATTTCGAATTTGTGAAGCTTATAGAATTGAAAGCCCTAATTATTATAATGACCAATCATATACAGAAAAGGCGTTGGAGAGATATCGGGAATTTTTAGATGATTTTCCAGATTCTGAACACAGTCTAGTTGTTACCGAATCAATGGGTGCATTAAGGAATAAACTTGCAAAAAAATTATATGAAACGGGCATTCTTTACATGAAATTAGATGAATTTGAGCCTGCCAGAATGTCTTTTGATCAGGTGCTTGAGCAATACTATGATACTGACATTGTTGAAAATACTCATTATGAGGTCATTCAGTCCTACCTTAGAGAAGGAAGCGTTAAAAAAGCTGAAAAACATTGGCTTACTAGAGGTAAGGAATATATTGTTCAAGAAGATCTTGTAAATGATTTAACATTAAGGTTCTCTGAAAACAAAGAATAATGAAAATATGTTTATTCGGGGGTACTTTTGATCCTCCTCATATTGGGCATCTGCTTATAGCTCAAACTGTTTGTGAAGCTGAGAACTTTGATAAAATTCTTTTTATACCAGCATATTCTCCTGCGCATAAAAATGGTATTACAAGAATAGATCATAGAATTAATATGGTCAAAATAGCGATTAAAGATAATCCTAAGTTTGAATATTCAGATGTCGATGTAATTAGAAAAGGGACCTCTTATTCAATCGATTCTATCATTGATATAAAAAAGAAATTAAAAGTTAAAAAAGACGAAATATACTATTTGATAGGTAGTGATAGTTTAATTGATCTTAAAAATTGGAAAAAGCCAAGAGAGATTTTAAAAGAGGCTAAAGTCATAGTCGCAATTAGGCCTGGGTTTAGACCAAGTGATATACCGCATTGGATCTTAAAAGATGTTCATTTTGCAAATATACCTAGATTTGAATTATCCTCATCTAAAATTAGATCTAGGTGGGTAGAGGATTTGACGATTCGGTATATGGTCACTCTACCAATTTGGGACTATATTAATAAAAACAATTTATACAGTAGATAAATAATAGTTTATCCAGCGAAGTCTAGATACCACCTCACTAAATTAAGAGTTACAAGTACTGTACCTTGCAACCTACTTATTTGCCAGTTAGTTCTCATCATTATTAGTACCATAGAAACCATAATAATTAGTACAACAATACTTGAATGAATATCTGACTGTATACTTGTAGGGTTAATTATTCCTGCTAAACCAAGTACACCTAATAAATTAAATAAATCGCTTCCTATAAGATTCCCTATGGCCATCCCGTGCTTCTCTTTAAATGCTGCTGTCAGAGATGTCGCTAATTCAGGGGCTGATGTTCCTGCTGCAACAATAGTCACTGCAATAACCCAATCTGAGACACCAAATGCACGTGCTAGTGAAGAAGCATGTTCAACCATCAAGTGACCTCCAAGTACAATTGAAATAAGACCAATCCCAAACCATAAATAAGATTGTAGGTTTGCAGATTCTGGATGTGTTTCTTCAATTGTTTCTTTTTTGATAAACAAGAAAATAATATAACCAATTAATGCAATAAAAAGGATAGCTCCCTCTGTAACAGATATGGCATCAGCAATATCCCATCCATTAAATCCAAAGAAAAGAATATATATTAATATGGTTGCGAGAAGTAGAAATGTACCGTCTCTGTAAAGAAGTTTAGGAGTAATGTTAATTGCCCTGATCATTGCAGTGCCACCTAAGATAAAACCAAGGTTGAATATATTAGATCCGACAACATTGCCAATAGATATATCAGTCTGTCCTGTTATAGCTGCTCTTATAGTCACAGCAAATTCTGGTGCTGATGTACCAAAAGCAACAACTGTTAGGCCAATTACCAGGTCAGAGATTTTTAATGAATGTGCAATTTCCGCAGCAGATTCAACGAGCCAGTCAGCACCTTTCCAGAGCATTACAATCGAAATTGTTACTAAAAACAGATCTACTACTAAGTTCAAAAAATTATCCTTTTTACAAATACATTAATTGTTCTTAAGAAATTTAAGCACATTTTAGAGTATTTATATTCATAATTATATGTATTTTGCTTACAGATAGCCTTCTATGCTTTTTCTAAAGATAATATATAACTAATTTAACCATATGATAGATTTTCAAAATGTATCTTATACCCACCAAAAAGGTAGAGGCGTTACAAATCTTTCTTTTTCAATTGATGAAGGTGAATTTGTTTTCTTAATAGGCCCAACTGGATCAGGTAAAACGACACTTATGAGACTTATTTATTTTGATCTTTTTTGTGATTCAGGAAAGTTAAGTGTTGGAAATTTTCGATCTGAAAAGATGAAAAAAAGCCATGTTCCTTCATTAAGGCGAGATATTGGTATGGTCTTTCAGGATTATCACTTGTTGAATGACCGGAATGTGTTTCATAATGTTGCTTTACCTTTACATGTCGTTGGTTGTGATGCAAGTGAAATTTCATATAGAGTTGAGGATGCTCTTGACATGGTTGGTTTTGAAGGAAAAAGAACACACTATCCTCATGAACTTTCTGGTGGAGAAAAGCAAAGGGTCACATTAGCTCGTGCCATTGTAAAAGAACCTGCTCTAATTCTAGCGGATGAGCCAACCGGCAATCTTGACCCTGTAGCTGCATTTGAGCTAGTTCAACTATTAGAGACTATTAATAACAATGGAACTACAATATTAATGGCCTCTCATAATTATAATTTAATTAAGGGTAGAGGGCGTAGAATCATTGAGCTAAAAGATGGTTTGTTGCGAGGTAGTTAGTGGATAAATTTTTATATTTAGTTTCCGAAGGTCTAAAGAATGTCTGGCGACATAAAATGACTACCTTTACGGCTGTGTTTTCATTGTTTCTTGCATTGTATTTTGTTGGGTTATTAGCTACTGCGGGAGAAAATACAAGATCTATACTTCAGTACCTAAGATCTAAGTATAAGATCGAAGTTTTTTTCAAGCAAAATGTAGATTTGAAAATGGCGAAAAAAGTATCTGATTCTATTCTTGAAATAAAAGGAGTACGTTCTTCAACCGTTATAAATAAGGATGATGCAGTTAGAATTTTCAAAGATCAATTTGGAGAAGATATCCTTAGCATACTGGGATATAATCCATTGCCTATCAGTGCAGTAGTAAATCTAAAAAGAAATTCTGAAGAATTATTGAATGCGACGCCTATTGTAAATGATATAAAAAGAATGGAAGGTGTAGAAGAGGTAAGGTACCAGGGTCATCTAATTAAAAAGATAGAACGTACCTACTCACGCTTTATGAAAGTGTTTCCTTGGGTAGCTATGGTGTTTATTACTGTAGCTGTACTTGTGATTTATAACACTGTTAAACTCTCTATTTATTCTCGAAAAGAACTCATTAACTCATTAAAATTAATCGGTGCCACTAAATTATTTATTCAAATGCCATTTATTTTTGAAGGATTAATAGATGGAATTTTAGCCACCATTATTTCAGTTCCTCTAATTATAGCCACTATTAACGGTGCTAACTATGTTATTGATAACTTTACAAGTTGGAATATTGAACTCACAATAGCTCCCATATTGTTTTTATGGCTTACTTTGCTTTCTGGTATAATTTCTGTACTGGGTAGTTATAGAGCTGTATCAGGTGTGATGAAATAATCTCATTTTCAATATTATACTGATAGAATTAACAATTTATTAAATATTACTAATTGGAGTCCATTTTGACAGAAAAGAAAACTGCTAAGACAAAAAAGCAGACTACTAAAAAGAAACAAGATTCAAAAACTAAAAAAGCAAATACAAAAAAGACTAGCTTTAAAAAAGATTTTGATATTCTTACAGACAAACACATAAGACTCAAAGCTGAATTCGAAAATTTTCGAAAACGAAAAAATAAAGAAATTTCCTCTCTTTTACAGTATGATGGTGAGAGCGTTTTAAAAGAAGTTTTACCAATATTTGATGATTTAAACAGGATGGTAGAGTCTGCAGAAAGTTCAGACAAAAAAAATGAAGATTCATTGGTTGATGGTATCAACTTGCTACGAACAAAAATAGAACGTTTTTTTGAGAATAAGAGCATTGAGCCTTTTGGTGAAGAGGGTGAGCCTCTAGACCCAGAACTGCATGATGCGATGATGACTCAGCAAGATAAAAAGAAAGATGATAATACTATTTTGAGTGTTTTTGAAAAAGGATATAGATATCATGATAAGGTCATCCGTCATGCAAAAGTGATTGTGAACAAGAAATGAGAGATTTTTACGATGTACTTGGCGTTTCCAAAGACTCATCTGCTGATGAAATAAAAAAAGCATACAGAAAACTTGCACTAAAGTTCCATCCAGATAAGAATCCTGGAAATGAGCAGGCTGAAAAAAACTTCAAAGAAGCTGCTGAAGCATATAGTGTATTAAGTAATGACCAAAAAAGAAGTCAATATGATCAGTTTGGTCATGCTGGTGTAGGAATGGGTTCCCAAGGTGCTGGATTTGGTGGTGGAGTTCACATGAACATGGATGATATTTTTTCTCAATTTGGTGATATTTTTGGTGGAGGAAGTCCTTTTGGTGATATTTTTGGTGGAGGAAGACAAAGAGGTGGTAGAGTAAAAGGAGCAGATATAAGAATAAAATTATCGCTTCATTATGAGGAAATAAATAAAGGTGTAGAAAAGAAAATTAAAGTAAAACGATCTGTGGTAGCTGATGGTGTAGAATTTACTACCTGTTCAACCTGTCAAGGGCAAGGTCAAGTCACTCAAATTGCTAATACCGTTCTAGGGAGAATGCAACAAACTAGTGTGTGCCCCAGATGCGGTGGTAATGGAAAAACTGTGGGCAAAAGACCTAGTGGTGTTGGTCCAGATGGTATGATTAAAAAAGATAAAACAATAAGTATAAAAGTTCCTGCCGGAGTTGAATCTGGTAATTATATGACTGTCGAGGGGCAAGGAAATGAAAACGTGTTGGGTAACGCTGGCGATTTACTTGTTGTATTTGAAGAGAAACCCCATCAATATTTTGTTCGAGATAGTGAAAATATTTTTATAGAACTTACTATTAGTTACCCTGATGCTGTTTTTGGAAATAAAATTGAAATCCCTACTCTTGATGGCAAATCAACATTAAAAATTCCTCCAGGTATCCAATCTGGTAAACTTTTAAGAATGAGAGGAAAAGGTTTTCCAATGCTTAGAAGCTCTTCAAAAGGTGACCAAATTGTTCGAGTAGTTGTTGAAACTCCTAGTTCATTATCTAGAGGTAGTAAAAAAATTATTGAGTCACTTCGAAATGAACTAAGCCAAATAAAAAACCCTTACTCAAAGATAGATTTATAGTCATAATAATTCTTTTATCATTTTTAAGAAAATAATAACCTCAATGCCTATTGGTTTATTAATATTGAGTGCTATTGTTGTCGAAAATTGTTATAACTAATACGGAAAAATAACGTTACATGTCAAAATTAGAACAGAAAAAATTATCAGATGCTTTAGAGCTTTTTACACTTCTAGCATTTCTTTTTCTTATTTTTGTTATATATGCACCAGTATCTATCTGGTCAGAAGAGCAAGAGTATGAAAAATCAAGTCGGTTTAACATGAAGAATATCTATGATGTAGAATCTTTTTATGAACAACTGACTGGGTCATATAATCCAAATTTTTATGAGGCTATGAAAGTAGTTAACTCTGCGAGAGACTCGCTTTTAGGTGATTCCTTATATGTAGGTGAACAGTCTCTTACACTGTTTGGTAGGGAGTATAACGTTGATATAAATGAAACGTTTGGATTTAATTATGATACTACTTTTGGGTTTAAAAGTTATAGGAGAGATACTATTCTTGATACAACAGTTCAGATTGTAATGTTCTCTCAAGAACTTGGAAGAAATGATACAAGTTTTACTCAAAAAAAGTTCTTAGAAACATACAGTCAAGACCCAAATTTCGTAGCAAATCTTGGTGAGGAGCCACTTAAACGTGTTGAGTTGGTTGAGTATTATAAGACTTTCATTCCCGACTCAAATATTTTTAATTGTCCATTAAGCGGTGATCAGTATTTTATAAATATTGATAATGAAAACAAAAAATTCAAGGTAAAGAGTCCTATAACAAAAGAAAACCCTTATAAAGATCCAAGGTTTTTGATTTTTTCACTTAAATCATCAGGTCATGGTGAGATTAATGATGGAAATCGAAGCTGGGATTAGATAGCTAAATATATCATGATTGGTATCGTTGTTTCAGATAAGTTTCTCATAGCTGGTGTTTGGTCAGATGATGATAATGGTGGGCTTACCCTACACAATGTGAAACAAATTGATTATAATGACCCGATATCAAATCTTATATATAAAGAAGGTGATTTAAATTCTATTTTAGGTATTGCTCTTAGGAGAGCATCTGAAAAAATACCATTTAGTGGTCAAGATATTGCAGTCGCAATATCAGATAATTTTATTTTTCACGATTGTATTGAAACGGAAATTGACCTAGCTAGAGAAGATTACTGGGACTATATAAATTGGGTTGAGAAAAACAAAAACAGACCTCCTGTTCAAAAAATGTCTGTATTTGGACAAATATATCTCCCTGATGAGGTTAATATTCATACAGTAGCATGTTCAACTACTCTAATAAGAACAATTAAGTTATCTGTATCTGAATTAGGCGGCAATCCCTACTGGATGGGCCCTTACAGTTCAGTAATTATAGATGCCGGTCACGTATCTGATGCTGCGATGGTTTTAAAAAATAAGAACCAATATAAATTTTTAATGGTTAAAAATTGTAGGTTTGATCATGGTTTGCTTGCATTTAGTTCTGGGCAACCAAAACTTATTTCTTCAACAGAAGAAGAGGAATACACTTTAGGTTCATTGAAGTTAATTCAATCAGATGTAGATGATGTACCTGTTTACAGTGCTGATAAACTCGGTAGACAGGCTTTAAAATGTTGGGAAAATTCTGATTTAAGAGTTATGACACCTTTTGATGATATGAAGCTCACTAGTACGATTTCTGATACAACCGATCACTATGAATCAAATGTTCTGACTAGTTTAGCAATCGGAGCTAGTACTAGACATTCATTTAATTTTTTTGAAGAGGAGAAGATCTCTGATTTCTTATTTACTGAAATATTTTCAGAAGAAAAAGATGTTGAAAAAGAACCTTTTTCATTACCAAAAGCAGAAACTAAGCCAAAACCAAAGAAGCTAAAAACTGACCCAATATCTGGAGGCGAAATGGTATGGCTTCTATTTGCACTCATCGTTATAATGGGACTGTTTTTTGCTATGAATTATATCAAATTCCGCGAAAGTATAAACAAGCCTCTTTTTGGTGATAATGAAGAATATGTTATAAAAAAAATTGACCCTATAGATCTAAAAGAGCGATCTGAAGGTATGGTTGATTATGATATTAATATGCATTTGCAATCACGTGAAATTTCTAATGTTGTATCCAGACTTTTTCAATCAACTGAGCTTAAGCTATATAATAATCTCACAATAACTGGGACATTTATTAGTCTTGAATATATGAGTGGATTAAATCCGGACATTGAGCATATTGTTGGTCTTGAAACAACGAGTTACTCTGTTGAGTCAGCAGGGTCTGATAGTACAATGTTTTTATGGTATTATAGTTTTGATTTTCCTGACTTAAATAAATCTAACGATATAAGCATAGGTATTAACAAGGATAGTTTTTTAACTGAGTTAGATACTTCTATAAATGATTACACAATACGAGAATTTGATCAATTTTATAAAACAAATAGGATATATGAACCAATTTTGGTTTGGGTTAGAGGTGATGAGGATATTAGAAAAACTGCAGATATACTCCTTAGATCTGGACCGACAGTTCTTCTAAGAAAATTTGTTTTATTTAATGAAGTTGATAAACCCGACCCGAGGGCTGGCTTTTACGTTTCTTTTTTAAGTAGCTAGTATAATGAAAATACTTGGCGGCACCTACAAGGGTATTCGTATCGAAACAAAAAAGGGTGCTTCTTATCGCCCAACAAAGTCAAGAATACGAAAAAGCCTTTTTGATATGATTAGTCCCTTTAATTTCTCAAATGTTTTAGATTTGTATTCAGGAAGTGGTATTTTAGGTTTTGAATGTATAAGTAGAGGCGCTAATTCTCTAACTTTTATCGAGAATAATTCTCAAAATGTGAAACTATTATTCAAGAATAAAACTAAATTTGAAAATGCTGAAATTCTTATTTTAAAAAAAAATGTAGAATCCTTTTTTAAACAATCTAAAGAATTTTATGATCTAATTTTTGCTGATCCCCCATATGGTAAAATAGACTATACTTGGTTATTTGAGAGTTGTATAGAAAAATTATCTAAAAATGGTAAATTAATAGTTGAAATGAATAATAATAATTTCTCTTACAAAAATTGTATTGAAAAGGTGTATGGAGATACCAAGGTTTTACTTTTTACAAAATTATGAAACGCATAGTATATCCTGGTACTTTTGACCCTATTCATAACGGGCATTTAGATATTGCAAAAAAAGCAGCTGAATTATTTGATGAATTAATTTTAGTTGTTGCTGTAAATCAAGAAAAATCTCCTTTATTTAGTGATGGTGAGAGAGTGGATCTAATAAAAAAAAGTCTTTCAAAAGTGAAAAATATTAGGGTTGATACTTTTGAGGGTTTGATTGTTGATTTTGTTCGTTCTACCGATTCTGTCGCTATAATTAGAGGATTAAGGCATGTTAGTGATTTTGAATTTGAGTTTCAAATGGCTATGATGAATTTTAATTTAAACCCTAATATAAAATCTTTGTTTATGATGCCAGATGAGAAATATATTCATCTTAATTCAACAGTTATTAAGGATGTCGCTAGACTAGGAGGTGATATCTCTGATTACGTCCCAAAATGTGTCCAAGATGCATTATATGACAGATATAATGTTTAATCTTTGTTAAATTTTGTATCTAGATATTTATACAAAACTATAGTAATGCCTACATACGACTACATATGCAATGATTGTGAAAATATGTATGAATATTTCCAATCGATGTCGGACGCTCCTAAGAAAGAGTGCCCTGATTGCAAAAAAGATAGTCTAAGAAGAGTTATAAGTGGTGGAACAGGTTTGATTTTTAAAGGATCAGGTTATTATTTAACGGATTATAAAAATAAAAAGAGTGAGTCTTCGGATGACAAAAAAGTAAAGCCGAAGAAAAAAGATAAAAAAGTTAAGAAAAAAATAGAAAGTTGATTTAGAAATGTCGCAAAGTAAAAAAGTAGAAATGACAGATAGTGGTTTATCTGTGCCTAATAATGTAAGAATTCCTTTCATTGAAGGTGATGGTATAGGAGCTGACATATGGGCTGCTGCCTCAAATGTTTTTGATAGTGCTGTTGCTATGGCTTATAATGGAGAGAAGTCTATTGAGTGGGTAGAGGTTTTAGCTGGTGAAAAAGCATTTAACAACAACGGTGAGTGGCTTCCAAATGAGACGCTAGATACTATTTTAGATCATAAGATTGCAATTAAAGGACCGCTTACGACTCCTATTGGTGGAGGTATTCGATCTCTAAATGTCGCTTTGAGACAAAAACTTGACTTATATGCGTGTGTTCGTCCTGTACGTTGGTTTAAAGGGGTTCCATCCCCAGTTAAAGAACCTCAAATGGTTGATATGGTTATTTTTCGTGAAAACACAGAAGATATTTATGCTGGCATTGAGTGGATGCATGGTTCAGAAGGTATTAAAAAAGTAAAAAAGTTTTTAATTGAAGACCTAGGTGTTCAGAATATAAGATTTCCTGATACGACTAGTTTAGGTGTCAAGCCAGTATCAAAAGAAGGTACAGAGAGATTAGTAAAAGCTGCTATTGATTATGCTATAGAACAAAAAAGAGACTCGGTTACACTTGTGCATAAAGGAAATATTATGAAATTTACCGAGGGGGCTTTTAGAGATTGGGGTTATGAGCTTGCTAGAGAAGGTTACGGCTCCAAAGACCTTGATGGTGGACCTTGGCAAATAATCAAAAAAGATGGCCATGAGTTAATCATTAAAGATGTTATAGCAGATGCATTTTTACAGCAAATTTTATTAAGACCTTCTGAATATGATGTCATCGCTACTCTTAACCTAAATGGTGATTATATCTCTGATGCTCTGGCAGCTATTGTTGGTGGTATAGGAATCGCGCCAGGCGCAAATATTAATTATACTAGTGGCCATGCTATTTTTGAAGCAACACATGGGACAGCACCAAAGTATGCTGGACAAGATAAAGTTAACCCAAGTTCTGTTATTCTATCAGGAGTAATGATGCTCGAGTATCTAGGCTGGCAGGAAGCTGCTGATTTAATTGTTAAAGGCATTGAAGGCGCAATTGGTTTGAAAAAAGTTACCTATGATTTCCATCGATTGATGGAAGGAGCAGAAGAACTTAAATGTTCTGAGTTCGGGTATGAAATAGTGTCTAATATGGACTAGCACATCTTTTTTATATATATCTATATTCAATCGAGTAAATCATGTTTATAGATCATACACAGATAGATATTTCTGCTGGTAACGGAGGTGCTGGAGCGGTATCTTTTCGCAGAGAGAAATTTATTCCAAAAGGTGGACCCGATGGTGGTGATGGAGGCAGAGGGGGACATGTTGTTTTTATCGTTGATACAAACCTGCACACCCTTCAAGACATACGATATAAAAGGCGTTATAAGGCAGAAAATGGTCACTCTGGTAGAGGTAGTAATAAAACTGGTAAAAATGGTAAAGATGTAATAATTCTAGTTCCCGCCGGATCTATTATCAGGAGAAAAGGTTCGGATCAAGTTATAGTTGATTTAACAGTCGAAGGTCAGAAACATATAATATGTAATGGCGGACAAGGTGGAAAAGGTAATGCTCGCTTTAAAACCGCAACTAAGCAAGCACCACGCAAAGCTCAGCCTGGCATTGAAGGTGAAACAGGAATTTTTGAAATCGAATTAAAGATTCTAGCTGATGTTGGTTTAGTAGGCCTACCAAATGCTGGAAAATCCACCTTATTAGCAAGTATTTCATCCGCTAGACCAAAGATAGCAGATTATCCATTTACGACCTTAAAGCCTAATTTAGGCATTGTTAAATACGGTGAGTATGATAGCTTTGTAATGGCTGACATCCCTGGACTCATAAAAGGGGCAAGTCTTGGGAAGGGCCTTGGCCATCAGTTCTTGAGGCACATTGAAAGAAATAGAATTCATCTATTTTTAATTGACTGTATGGAAGATAAACCTTTGGATGTATATAAAACGCTTAAAAATGAGTTGCAGAATTTCAACGAAGACTTAATAAACAAGCCTTGCCTTGTGTGTAGAACTAAATCAGATCTAAAACAAGATATATCTACCCAATGGAATGATTTTGAAGATAAAATTTTTGATATATCATCATTTACTAAAGAGGGTATTAATGAATTAATACTTTCACTTGTGGAAGTATTAAATAAATAACAGGTAATACTTAAAGTAAATATAATTAAATTTACTTATTATTATACTTATGATTATTAATATTTATTAATAATCATCTTTGATGATTTTAACTTTAAATGCTAATTTCACTTTGTTAAAATTGTTATTTGGAGAGGTGGCCGAGCGGCTGAAGGCGCTCCCCTGCTAAGGGAGTAATGGGTTTATAGCCTATTCGAGGGTTCGAATCCCTCTCTCTCCACATATGATTTGCAAAAAACCTCGCCTTTGTCGGGGTTTTTTTGTTTCTTCACTCGACTATAGCGTTTACAGAGCAAAATTAATAAGATTTTTATCATGTTTTATTAAAATTCCGTAGTATTATATTTAATTAATATTATTTGTAGATTCATTATTACGGCGATGAAAATCAATTAAGTAGCGAAAAGGAATATAATGGAAAAATCTAAACAATTTCAGTTTGACGGTGGAGCTGGTTCATACATTCTTACTGCAGTGATTGGTTGGAGTATTACTATTTTTACATTTGGTCTTGGATATCCTTGGGCTCTTTGTATGTACCATAAATGGAGGACTGAACATACTGTTATTAATGGTAAGCGTTTAAAATTTATTGGTGGTGGCTTATCTCTTATAGGATTATGGATAAAATGGTGGTTCTTAAGTATAATAACATTTGGTATTTACATTTTTTGGGTAATTCCAAGTTTAAATAAATGGATTGTTGAACACACAGTTTTTATCGAAGACTAACTATGAAAAAATATTTTTTTTATTTGAGGTTTGTATTAGGAATGCCAATAATGATAAAAATGAGTCAGTTTCAGCAGCATTATGCCTTTATACAATAAAAGCAGGTAATAATATTCAAACTATGAAAATGGTTCTTTTTAAATAGTAATTCTTTATTATATCCAATTTATAAATTTATATAGTTGATTATTTTTATGAAATGCTTTTGACTAGCGAAATGTATTTATGTTTTTTATATTTATCTGAAAACAAGAGAAACTGATGAAAAAAATAATAACGATATCGATATTTGCATCAATTTTATTTTCGCAATCTAACCAACAAAATGAGATTCTAAGTGAAACACCCTTATATCCTATACCAGAAAGTATGACATTTGAGGAATATCAAGATATGAATCGTAGAATGTCAATTGGAGTTGGACTTGCTTTTATTCCTATTCCTGGAATAGTGCATCGCTATGCCGGTGAAAAAGAATTAGCTAAGAAACTTTCATATGTTTCCATTGGCGGATTGATTTCTTTAATTGGGTCAATATCTGGTAATGAGGAGAAAAAGGAGTGGAGCGATTCTGATTATGAAATTTTAATTATGAATCAAGATCTTGAAAATGAGACTCGTTTTGAGAAAATCCCAATTGAAATTATTGGAGGTGATTCGATTAAATATAGACTAAATCAGGTATATGAGAAAGTGACATATTCAGGTGGATCTCCTGCTCTTGTTGCACTTGGATTCATTGCAATATTTGGCTCATATTATTACGATGTTTTTCATGGATTAAAAGTGATTCATGATAAACGGGAAGCAGTTAGATATAAATATGGAAAACAATTGAAGTTTTCTTTTAGACCTTCGTATGATGTAAATGCAAGCCATACAAAATTAAATTTTGATATTCATTTTTAATTAAATCTTCTACTTAATTTTTTAACTATTAATAAGAAAAGTACACCTTGGTGTGGTTATTAATTGATTGGAGCTCTTAGTATTTGCTATGCTTTTTTATTTGAACTTTGATTTTTTTAATAGCGTTAATAAATGTTTTTTCAAAAACTGAAGAATAGCATTTTGTGATATAATTAGTTCTCTTTGATTTAAGTATTAATTCTACTTTTTCAGCTCGACCTTCTTTTAAAAGAACAACCTTTGATGATATGATATTAGGATCATACTTTAGTAATCCACTTAGCTTATCTTGGATAAATGTTTTTAAATATGGTGAGGGTGCAAAGTTTCTAGCAGTGATATCTATATTCATAAAATTGACTCCTTATAACTTGTAATTAAATATATAAATACATTATCCCTAAAGTAAAGAATATCAGCTTTATAATCTTTAATAATTCAAGCGATTTAATTATTGCAAGGAACACCGTCAGTATATATATCCTGCAAGATGCCATTGTTATCAGTAGTATAAGTAAAAATTTTATCGATATTATCATCTAATAAAGTATATATCTTATCTAGTTTTACTTCCAACTTTTCAAAACGTTTTTCACCTGATATAAGAAAACTATTTTTTATTTCTGAATTTGATTTTTGATCTTCATTAAAAGATTCTGACATTGATTTACCTAATAAATCAATCTCCTTTTGTAAGGACTCTAATTCTTTTAATTGGCTTTTTATTTGTTTATCTAATGTTGTTTGTCCCATAAAAATTAAAATTGAGACTGTAAATACAGCACCAGTTATTATTCCTTGGAAATATGATTTCATATTAAGCTCCTTTTCAAAAAGTAATAATTATATTATCATAAATTTATTCATATAAAAACAATGATTCACTTTAATGCGGAATTTGTTTTAGTAGATTAAGGTATGAATCGATTTAAAAAATGGTTCCTTAGAGGTGAGATTTTTGCTGATGTATGTTTATTCCTTTCGTTTATAAGTATAATTGGAATTATTCCTATAAAAGATGAAAATGTGGTTCCATTCATGATATTTATATGGCTATTACTTTCGATATTTAATGATATCAAAGACCAAAAGAAGAATGATATTTAATTTTATTTAGGAGATTAGTTTTGGAAAAGATACAAATCAGTAAATCATTTAAGAGGTTTGCACAGCTTTCACATTTTATTTCAATGATATTTGGAATTGCATTAGGCATTACGATTTGTATGTTATATCAGCATTTTTTTGCAATATTTATTATCGGTTTAACTCCATTAGTGGTTTTAATTATAACTCTAGGCGTTTGTTTACGTTTATTTACAATCTTATTATGGAGAAAAAATAATTATCATTTTCAACTTAAACATTTTAAATAGTATGTGATTACTTTTTATTATTAATACCCGATTTATTAAAAAAAAATACAATTTTATTTTGCTAGAAAAACAAATTTTAAAATTTGCTGATAGTTGTTCTTTATCTGATAGGATGAAAGCAAGGTCTTCCTATATTGTTAAGTTATTAGAAACTGTTTCCAGCGGTTTGCCAGATGAAAAGCACCATCAGCTTACTACTTTTATGATTGATATTATTTCGGAAACAATCGATGAAAATATATTAAAAGAAAAGATAGGTAAAACATTCAAAAATTGGCCACTAAATCATATTAATAAGTTGATGAAATTTATAGGAACTTATTTTCACCTTTTGAACCAAGCAGAGTTAAATGAGATTATTGCTATAAATAAAGAAAGGGATAGAATATCAGATAAGGACAATCCTAAAGTTGATTCAATACCATCTGCTATAAAATCATTAAAGAAAAATAATATCAATATAGGCGAAGCAAAAAAAATTATTGGTAGTATAAAAATACACCCAACTTTTACCGCTCATCCAACTGAGACCAGAAGGCCTTCAATTATAAAAAAACAAAAAAAGTTACTTCAAATAATTGACACTATCTTAGATGATGAATTAAGTAATATAGATTTAAAAAAATCAGAGAACGAAGCTGTTAGACTCTGCAAATTAATAATGTTAACTGATGACGTTAGATCACATAGCATTACTGCAAAAGATGAGATAAATAATACAATTAAAAGTACAATTGATACACTCTGGTATACAATCTCAGAACTGTCAAATGATATTGAATCTTCTTTTGAAGAATATTATGAAGAAAAAGTTTTTTTAGGAGATATTCTTAAATTTCATAGCTGGGTTGGTGGTGATAGAGATGGTAATCCTAATGTAACTAGTGAGATAACAAGATATGCAATCAAAAAACAAATAAGTGTACTTGTAAATAAATATTTAGTTGACCTTGATAATTTATTTGATGATTTGAGTATTCATGTAGATGAATCGGTGGATAGTATTACTCTAGCTCAATCTATTGAAAAGGATCTTAATATAGTTAGTATCGATAAAAATATAATACAACGTTATCAATATGAACCTCTAAGGTTAAAGGTTTTATGTATAAAACAAAAATTAATCGATTATAATGATTCTATTTTTTCTAAAAAAATGGTATATAACTTAGAAAAATTTCAAAATGATTTAAATATTATCTCAGAATTTTTATTGAAAATTTCTGATGACGATCATCTATTAAATGGAATTCTTAAGGATATTTTAGTTAGGTCAAAGACTTTCGGGTTGAACTTCGTTAGCTTAGATATACGCCAACATTCTGAAATACATGAATATGCAATTGATGAAATTATTAAACATGCAAAGCCAGATATAAAATATGGTGAGTTAAATGAAACACAAAAGTGTGATCTTTTAGAAAGTCTTATTTTATCTGCTAATAACGAAATTATTATTGATAAAAATAAATTATCACATATTTCAAATGAGGTTATAAACACATTTAAAATTATCAAAGAAGTTTATGATATTGATAAAAGTTTAATATCAACTTATATAATTAGCATGACTCACGCTACAAGCGATGTTCTTGAAGTATTATTTCTTGGTAAAATAAATGGTTTAGTAGAGTCTGGTACTAGAGGCTATAAGTCTTTCCTAAATGTTATCCCATTATATGAAACAATCGGTGATCTAAAAAATACTCCAAACCTACTTGCAGATTTAATTGATAATAATCTCTACAAGGTGCACTTAGAAAATAAAAGTAACTTTCAAGAAATCATGCTAGGATATTCTGATAGCAATAAAGATGGTGGTTTTGGTATGGCGAATTATTGTTTGAATAAATGTCAAATTGAAATTTCTAATTTGATGAATAGTCGTGGCGTTGAATTTATGTTGTTTCATGGCCGAGGAGGTTCAATAAGCAGAGGAGGAGGTAAAAGTAACAAAGCTATTTTAAGTCTTCCTAAAGAATGTCAGAACGGGAAAATTCGTTTTACTGAGCAAGGCGAGGTGATTAACTATCGTTATGGCTCTGCAAGAATTGCTAAAAGACATTTAGAACAAATCATTAGCGCGCAAATAACTTCGTTACATCAAAATTCATTTGAGGATGATAACGATAATGGTTTTATCAAAGATATTATAGAACAGTCTTACACGACCTATAAAAAAGATATTATTAATGAAGATTGCTGGTATTTCTTATTAAATACTACGCCTATAAACCATATTAGTAAGATTCCAATTACTTCTAGACCAGCCTCAAGAAAAAAAATTGATGAGCATATTATTAGCTTTGATGACTTAAGAGCTATCCCTTGGGTATTTTCTTGGACGCAAATTAGATATAATCTCAGTGGCTGGTATGGTATGGGAATTGCTTTAAATAAAGCGGTCAACAATCCAAATAAGCTTGAAAAATTGAAAATAAGTTTTATCAAATCTAAGTTTTTTAAACAGCTCTTGGATAATATGTCTTTTGAGATGGCTAGATCTAGATTAAATACTTCTATTTTATATGCAAGCTCAAAAAAGGATAGAGATTTTCACTTTTCAATTGAAAAAGAGTATTCTTTAATTTTAAATGCCTATAAAAAAATAACGGGATATAACACTTTATTAGAACGCAATAAAATAATAGATAACTCCATTCGATTTAGAAACCCATTCACTGATATTTTAAATATAGCACAAGCTGAATTGTTACATAGATACAAACATTCAGATAAAAGCGATATACAACTTGATAATGCAATTTTTGTCAGCATTAATCATATCGCTGCTGCCATGCAGACGACTGGTTAATTTTTAAAAGCTATTGAATTAGAGAGCCTCAACTTAATGTCACAAAGAAGAAGACGAGAGTCTAGACAAATAAGGTCATCACTCAAAACCTCAACCGTTGAGGGTTCTTGGTGGGCTGTTATGTATGGTATGGTTGAGACATATTTTGGAGCCTTTTTTGAATTTCTAAAATATTCCAGTTACGAGATCTCGATTCTATCTACCTTCCCAATTTTTTTTGGAGCATTATTTCAAAATCTAACAGGATGGTTTTATGGTATTTTACGTTCTAGAAAAACTCTTATAATACTACTTAAGTTTATTCAGACCATTATTATCCCATTAATTCTCTATGCTGGCTATTCGTCTGGTAATTTCCTTCTATTACTTGGATTTATATGTATTTATTACGCAGTAGCAATGTCTCAGATGTCTCCATGGACTTCATGGATGGGTTATCTAGTTCCGGGTAGGCTAAGAGGCAGATATTTTGGTAATAGATCGCAAGTGGTACGAATTTTCATGCTTATATCCTCCTTGATCGCAGGCACAGTTCTAAACTCGTTCGAAGATACAAATACATTTAATGGTTTTATTTTTATTTTTAGTATTGGCATGGTTGCAAATTTTGGATGCATGTATTATATAAAGAGACAATATGAACCTATTGATACTTCAAAAGATGAAAAAGTTGAAATTGTCGAAAGTTCAGTAGAGATGACTAAAGAATTGAAACGTTTTATTACTTATGATTCTTTATCAGAATTTTCTTTTCATGTTTCTGGTCCCTTAATGATGGTTTATTGGTTGAGGGATTTAAATTTCGATTATATCGAGTTAGCAATATTAATTAATGTTAGCCAGGTCCTAGGTTTGTTTAGTATGAGGTATTGGGGAAAAAGAATTGATCACAGTGGTACCTATACAACTATTCGTTTTACAAGTTTTTGGATAGCTATTTTACCAGTATTTTGGGTTTTTTTATATTATCTGCCGAAAGAGTTAATCCTTCCAGGATCTATTGTAATAGCATCTTTGGCATCTCTTATGTTTAGTGGTAGAGCATTAGCTTTAGATAACCGTCTTTATGAACATATGAAGAGTAAAGAAATGATTAAAATCACTTCAAAGAGAGTGTTTTTTAGAGGATTGTCTATTTTTATAGGGGGTTTGATTGGTGGGGTTCTAACTAAATATGAAAGTAGTTTTTATTCCCTAATTCAACTTGAAACCATTATACATGGCGTAATGATGTTTTCTACAATATTGAGGCTTGCTGTTTGGTTGTATTTCTTAAGGAATACGAAAGCAGTAATCTAGTATATCTATTCTAGTTGTAATTATTTTTTAGCTTCTTGTGTAATCCTTTTCTGTGAAGCTGCCCACGAGCAAATTAAACAATCTTTTAGATTGTGGTTTCTAGCAGGGCAGTGCTCTCTTCCGAAAAATATAATTTGGAGGTGTCTACGATTCCATTGATCTTCTGGCCATATTTTTTTTAGATCTAATTCTGTTTTTTCCACATTTTTACCATTTGATAATCCCCATCTATAAGCTAAACGATGAATGTGGGTATCAACAGGGAATGCTGGTACACCATACCACTGTGACATTACAACGCTTGCTGTTTTATGGCCAACACCAGCTAAGCTTTCTAAATAATCCCAATCTTGTTTAACTCCTCCTCCTTCAATGAGCTGAAGAGCCATTTTATGAAGATTTTTTGCTTTAGTAGGAGCTAGTCCTATTTCTTTTATGATTTCTTGAATAGTATCAGTACTTAACTCTGCCATTTTCTGTGGTGTATTAGCGATGCTAAATAGTTTAGGTGTTACTTCATTGACTTTTTTATCTGTTGTTTGTGCAGAGAGCATTACTGCAACTAGAAGGGTATAAGAGCTATCATGATCAAGCGGAATAGGAGTTTTCGGATATAGCTCATCAAGAGTTTTTCCAATGATAATTGCTTTTTCAGATCTTTTCATATAATACCTTAATGAAGACAATAATTAATGGTGTAATTCAATTCCTTATCTTAATTAATATTGAACTTCTTGTGGGAGTAAAATAACTATAAATACAATGAAAGTTGATACTGTGATTATTGGTGGTGGCCTTTCAGGGTTATCCTGTGCTGTTAGCTTAGAGAAACAGAAAAGAGATTATATACTCATAGAAAAATCAAATAGGCTTGGTGGCCGGGTAGGTTCTATCTATGAAAACGGTAATATTTATGACATCGGTTTTCAGGTGTTTAATACTGCTTATCAGAATACAATTCGGTTGTTTGATGAAAATGAGATTAAACTGAGAATGTTTAAACCTGGCGCTGTTATTCACGATGGTTCATCCTTTAAATTAATTTCAGACCCACTAAGAGATCCAAAACAATTATTTGCAAGCCTATTTTCTTCGTTGTCCTCTTTTAAAGATAAGCTGAGAGTGCTTTCTTTGATATTTGATTTATCTAACTATGATATTCAAAAAGATATATCTGAGGATATGACAACTATTGATTTTTTAAAAAAAAGAAAGTTTTCAGAGAAGTTTATTGAACTTTTTTTTAATCCATTTTTTGCAGGTATTTTTCTTGAAAAAGACCTTATAACATCTTCAAAATTTTTTAAATATGTTTTCTCAAATTTTAGCAAAGGCCTAGCATGTATTCCTCAAAATGGAATGCAAACAATACCAGATTTAATAGCAAAAAATATAAATTCAGATAGAGTTTTATTTAATCGCTCTCTTGAAAAAATTGAAGATGGGAAAGCATTGATTTTTAATAATGGTTTATCACTTCAGGCTAGTAATATTGTTTTAACAGGCGGGAGTCATGAAAAAATTGGTTTAAATCCTGTTAAATATAATTCTGTAGAAAATCTTTATTTTGTTTCAGATATAGATATTAAAAACGGGAAGTATATTCATCTTTTTCCTAAGGATAACATAATCAACAACATTGCAGTACTAAATAAAATTAGTAAACATTATTGTAAATCTAACAACCTGCTTTCCATCTCAATTATTGGTCATAATTCAAAAGATAAGTTAGATATTGCTTTAATAAAAAAAAGATTATCGAATTATTTTGGCGGGAATGAGTCAAACTATGATTATGTGAAAAATTTTAGCATTAAAAATGCTACAATAATGCAAAGATATAATTTTTTTCAATCAAACTCGCAACCAACACCTAAGGGAATTATTATTGCAGGAGATCATAGTTTTTATGGTAGCATTGAAGGCGCGGTTTTATCTGGAATAAAAGCATCAGAAAAAGTATTCAGTTAGAAATCTATTTTAGAAGAAAGGAATTGTATGAGACAATATTTTACAGGGTTTTTTACCGCTTTGTGCCTTGCCACTAGTTTGTATTTTTTTATTAGCAGTGATAGTAGTTCTAGTGAAGAGGTTAACCTTCCTATTATTATTGAAGATGATAAAGGGAAGGTTGTTATCAATTCAGAATCAATACGTTTTTATAATAAAGAAAAAGAAGAAATACTCTTCGTTGGTTCAACCGTGCGCGAGGCGGGCTCTATTCAAATTAAGAATAATAAGGGCTATAAAGTTGTAAACTTAGGTGCTTGGTATGGAGATGGTTTTAATGGAAATGGTTCGATAATAGTAAATAATGCTTACGGCAATTATGGTTGGTCTGTAATCGGTAAAGTAAGTGAAGTTCATTACCAATAGTAATTTTCTACTTTTTATGATTGGGAGTGTAGTATGATTAATAATCTAGATATAATTCTTAAAAACTTTGACAACCCTGATGAAATAAGAAAATTTGAAAAAGGTAAGTTTGAATTGGTAAATCTACCTACAATGACAATTGGTAAAGCAGTATACGAACCAGGCTGGAAATGGTCAGAGGATGTATCTCCTTTAAGTGGTACAAAATTTTGTGAAGTAGAGCATTTAGGGATGGTGTTATCTGGTAGTGCTACGGTTGATTTCAAAGATGGGGAAATACATACTGTAAATAAAGGAGATATTTTTTATGTATCTTCAAGACCTCATGATAGTTGGGTAGTTGGAAAAGAAAAATATATATCAATTCATTTTTTAGGAGCTGATAAGTATGCAGATAAATAATTTATATGCTGATTAAAAATTCAGATTTTTCAAAATCATTCGAGCCAATAATTTTTAATGATACTGAGATTCTCATATTAGGCTCTCTACCAGGGAAAAAATCAATAGAGCTAAATCAATATTATGGCCATCCCAGAAATAGGATGTGGACCATATTATCAAAAATAACTAATAGTGAAATATCAACTGATTATGCATCTAAAAAATTATTTTTAAAGAAGCATAGAATTGGATTGTGGGATGTGGTTCACGGTGCTGAGAGAAAAGGTAGTTTAGATAGTAACATTAAAAGAGAAATCCCTAATGATATTCAATCACTATTACTAGACTTTCCATCTATTAAAGTCATCGGTTTTAATGGTAAAAAATCGGAGAGTATGTTTAACAAATTCTTTAAACCAATTTCTTCTATCAATTATGTGTCTCTGCCTAGTTCTAGTCCTGCAAATATGGCGATTTCTTTTGAAGATATTTGTAGCAGATGGTCAGAGCTTTTAAAATGAAGTTCAGGTGTATTAAAATTTTAAATATATGCAGGATAATTAATTTTTTATTTCTATTTAGCTTTTGTCAAATTGCTTGTCAAAATACAAAAAATGATATCGGAAAATTATCAAATGACCAAAGTTGTGATAGCTTGATTGCTGCTCCCTTCCATGGTACTATTTTTATTGATCCAGATATTGTGACTCCAGAGGATTATACCACGTTTATAAACCTGTCATATAATGGTAGGGCCGAAAGAATTATGTTTGATAGAAGAGTTGCCGATTGGATAACAAGTACTCCGTATTTATTCCCTGCTAATTATGATGACTCCATTCAAATAGAAATACAGGTTAATCCAGAATTTGGCGATCTTGCGTCCGCAAAGTTACAAGCAGAAAAATTTGCGCCAGTAATAGGTCAATTGTCAACAGAGCTTAGAAAAGATGTAAAAACAGTATGGATACACAAAGGCAACTATCCATTTGGCGGTGGGAATAATAATCTACTCATTCATACTGATTATTCTGAGCTTAATTATGAGGACCAAGGTATCTTAGAGGAAACTCTCATACACGAAGCAGCTCATACTTCATTAGATGCATATCATGCGACTGATTCTTTATGGCTTCATGCTCAGAAAGCAGATTGTGGTTTTATTTCTTCTTATGCTGAAGAGCATCCTTTAAGGGAAGATATAGCAGAGAGTTTCTTACCATATTTTGCAATCCGTTATAGGTCAGACAGAATATCTGAGGAGTTGAAAATATCTATAGAGTCTAAGATATCAAACAGAATTGAATATTTTGACAATCAGAATTTTAATATGTATCCAGTGGAAAACTGATATCTCCCCACATCTGATTATTTTAGTATTACATTAGGGTGTTATTTTGATTGTCAAAATAGCGTAGAACACAAAAGGAGGACAAGATGAACATAAATAAGATAAAAATGTTAATCTTAGTTTGCATTTCATCATGTGTAGTATTTGGTCAATACACCGAAGGTAATACCATAGTTACATTGTCAAAATATTACTTAAAGCCATGGAGAACTGTAGAAAATGGTGATTGGAAAGAACGTGAAAAGTTATTTGATGAGCACAGAAAAAAAATGGTATCTAGAGATAATTTGCTTATCAGTTCTAATATCCTTTACCACTATTTGTCAGGAAACTCAAGTGAGGTAGTGGTTATGAATGAATGGAAAAATTTTATGGATGCAGATAATAGCATTAGATCTACTGCAGATAGAAGAAAAAAGGGTTGGCCAAATAAAAAGACCAGAGAAAAGTTTCAAAAGCGTTTTGGAGAGTATTGGCTTGGTGGACATTCTGACATGGGTAACTATGAATTAAATAAAAAAATGCTTAAGCGTCGTAATAAAAAGATGAAAGAAAATACTATAATTACAATCCAAGAGTTTACTCTTGCTCCGCTAAGTGAAATAGAGGGCGGTACATCTGAAGATAGAGATAAAATAATGCAGGAGTGGTTTGATAAGGTAGTAATGAAAGATGACCGGGTCCTCAGTCACATGATGCTTACACATTATTGGTCTGGTAGTGCTGGAGGTTCAAAAGGATGGCCTGTGGTTTTTGTAAATGAATATGCCAATATGGATGATCTTTTAGATGAAGATATAAGTAAATTGTTAAAAGCAGGCTGGCCAGATGAGAAAGAGCGTAAAGCTTTCCAAGATAAGCACAGAGCTTATTGGAGTCATTATAATCATGATGATATTGGTATTTATAATAATAATGTAAAACAGCAAAAACTTGCTAAGTAGATAATATATCTACCTTAAATAAAAAAACCCGGTTTTGTCCGGGTTTTTTTATTTAAGCACTCCTTTTAATTTTGGTACAAGATATATCCAATGTAATTTTTTGTTCGTTCTAATAAAATATATTTAAAAGAGAGGTAGAAATGGCTCAAGATAGAGTTTATATAAATCAGTGTTCATTAAGGGAAAAAGTTTTTGATAATGGTGGTAGTCTTATAAATGCTGCGTTCAAAGTAAGTGAATTGCAAGAGCATGCTGATGAAAATGGTTGGGTAAATTTGGTTATTGCCAAGAGAAGAGAAGTCTCAGAAAAAGGCGCTACACATTATGCCTACAAGAGTGAATACCAAAGACAAAATTCTCAACCACAGCAGGAAATGGCGCCAGCACCTTCGCAGCAGCAAGCTACTCCTAACCCAATCGAGGATGACGATTTGCCTTTTTAGCTTTTTTACTTATTTATGCAGGAGTTACTTCAAAAAGCTATTTCAATTGCTCATAATTCTCATAAAAATCAGTACAATGTAAATGGTGAGCCATATATCCTTCATCCGATGAGGATTATGCTAAAAACTAAAAATGAAGATCAGATGATCACTGCAGTTCTTCATGATGTAATTGAAAAATCTGATGTCGAATTAGACTGTTTAGAAATAGAAGGCTTTAATAAGGATATAGTAGAGGCAGTAGACGCCTTAAGTAGAAAAAATGACGAACTTTATGATAGTTATATCAGCAGAGTTCTAAAAAATAAGTTAGCTATTAAGATTAAAGTCATTGACTTAATGGATAATATTAAAATCCATAAGAGTATTGATATAAAGGAAAATGTTTCTATTAAATTAATTCAATATGAAAATGCATTATCCAGGATTAAATCTAAATAAATATATATTTCTAATATAATTTAGTATTATATTTTTTCTCCACCTGCCACTTAAAAACAAACCCCATTACTATTGCAAATTATATGAAAAGATATTTTATAATATTATCAATTTTAATTTATGGTTGCTCATCGACAGTTCCAGATGAATACGTAGTAGAGTTAGAGTCCTTAAAAAAAGAACTAAAAAGAACTAAGTCAATTGCTAGAAGTGCAGTAAATCAAGTGCATGATCTAGAAAGAAAACTTTCTAAAAGTATTATTGTTAGAGATAGTTTACTTATCGAGCATAGAAATGAGACCTTATTACTAAGAGCCTCTGATGCATTTCAAAAAGGGAATAATGCTTTTTTTACGAAAAATTTTAAAAAAGCTATTGAATATTATCTAAAAACAATAGAGTTAAGGCCAAATGACGCGCATGCTTATAACAATTTAGGAAATTCGTATAAAGAAATAAAAAACTACTCTAAGGCTATTAATGCTTTTCAAAATGCTATTATTCTAAAACCAGACTATGCCAGTGCACACTATAACTTGGGGATAGTATACCAGAAAAATAAAAATTTTGAAATTGCATTGGACTCTTACAGAAAAGCTGCGAGGTTATCTCATACTGGTATACAAAAATGGTTGAAAGATAGTGGGTATTATTGGTAACTATCTTTAATGAATGATATTGATAAAGAAATAAAGCAGCTCGTTAACTTTATAAATGATTTAGATGGTATAAACACCATTGGGTCTTGCCAGGGACATGATGATGGAGGACCTTCTACTGATTGGTTTTACCCTTATATTAAATTCAAATGTACAAATAATTATACCCTTGCAGTGTTGGCTACAATCGAGCATGCCTATTTAAGTCTCGATGAACAAGCAAAGCTAAGTTCTTTTGACTCTTCATTAGCATTCGAACCTAATCTTAGTGCGAGTTGGTCCATTGAGGTTGTATCGCATTTTGAGTTTAACGAAATGAAAAATCCTAGCGAGTTTGCAATGTATGTCCTTAGACCAGAATCAGATAGCTATGATAAAGCATCACATATATATAGTGATTTCGAACAAATATTAAAATGGTATAAATATCAGGTTATTTTAAGATATTAGATAAATGTAGATTTAAACTAACAAGGGATAAATTATTTGAAAGTTATAAAATTAAACTATGTAATAATATTTATGCTTATCATGCCAATAAAATCAGAACAAAATATTAGACCAGCAAATTATGATCAATTAATTGAGCTATTTCAACGTTGGAGAGATTTTGAAATTCCGCCAATGTCTAGTGGTGCTCCTGATTATACCTCTAAACGTTTTGATGAGAGCAGAAAAGAATTTTTTAATTTAAAAAATGAACTAAAAAATATTGACACTACAAAGTGGCCTATATACCACAAAGTTGATTGGCACATTGTCCAGTCTGAAATGAACGGTTATGATTTTAATTACAGGGTTTTAAAGCCTTGGTCAAGAGACCCAGCTTTTTATCAGACTATTTGGATGTATGAGAGCGATGTTCCAGCACATGAAGGACCTACAAATCATTCACTTTTAGAATTTTGGCAGTATGAGTTCCCTATGAAAAAAAACGATGCCGAGAGAATGGCCTCTGAGTTTGAGGTGATTCCAAATATTTTATTTCAGGCAAGAGGTAATCTAACTGGGAATGCAAAAGATCTTTGGGTTGCGGGAATTGAAAACTTTAAAGATCAAAAGAAAAACATTATCTACATAAAAGAAAAAATAGAGAAGCATCACGGTAAAAAATTTGATAAAATTTTACAAAAACCGATTAATAAGGCCCTTGAAGCAAATGAAGCTTTTCTTGATTGGTTAATATCTAAAAAATCTGTAAAAGATGGACCTTCTGGAATAGGTAAGGAAAACTATACATGGTATCAAAATAATGTTCACCTAGTACCATTATCTTGGGAAGAAGAGGTCTCTTTGTTAAAACGTGAGCTAGATAGAGCCTGGAGCTCTCTAAAATTTCAAGAGCATTTAAATCGTAACCTTCCGCCAATGAAATCAGCTAAGACAGAAAAAGAATTTAATATAATGAAAGAGAATGGTGTCAGAAGACTAATGGACTTTCTTTTAAATAATGACATTATGGATATAAAAGATAATATGGAGCCTGCTTTGAGAGAGCATATGGGTGAGTTTGTTCCTGAAGAAGATAGGAATTTTTTCTATATTGGTATGCACTATGATCCTGTACCATTATACTCTCATTTTTATCATTGGTTTGATTTAGCTGAAGTGAGAGATAATCCCCATGAGAGTCCAATTAGAAGAGGGCCTTTGCTATACAATATTTTTGATTCCAAAAGTGAGGGCATTGCAACTGGAGTAGAGGAAATATTTATGCAATTAGGTCTTTATGAAGATAGCCCGAGATCAAAAGAAATAGTTTGGATAATGCTCGCTCAAAGAGCTGCGCGAGGTCTTGGATCTTTATATGCCCATGCTAATATGATGACCATGGAAGAAGCTGGGCACGTTCATGTTAAATGGACACCTCGAGGTTGGATGGAAAGAGAACCACATCTTTTACAATTTGAACAACACTTGTATTTAAGGCAACCAGGGTATGGAACTTGCTATATTACGGGTAAGTATTTAATTGAAAACCTTATCAAAGATGTTGCTAAAAAACTCGAAAAAGAAGGAAAGTCATTTAATATTAAAGACTTTCTTAGATACTATAATGATGCTGGGAATATCCCTGTAGAACTAATAAAGTGGGAAATGACAGGCAATAAAAAATAATAAAATTTTTATTACATTACTGTTAAAAAAACAATACATTTAATTATTAACTAAAGAGGAAAAAATGGAAACAGGTAAAGTAAAATTCTACAATAGAGAAAAAAGATATGGATTTGTTACCGGAGATGATGGTACAGATTACTTTTTTCATGAGTCGATGCTAGCTGATGGTCAGCAAGTACGTGATGAAGATAAAGTAGAGTTTAATGCAACTGATGGAGATAGAGGTAAACAAGCTACTGATATATCCCGTATAGATTAATTTCATTGAAGGTCTCCTCGTTTGGGACTTCTTCTTTATTTTAGACTTTTCAGTCTAAAAAAATCCACAAAAATTATTATTTAGTGTATTTTTAGTAAATTAACCTATGTGTAGGGCTATTGTTCTCGTTAATAGATTTTGCAAGCGTATTGCTTGATGAAATTTTTAACTTTAATGAGAATAGTAGCCCTTTTTTTTATTTTAATCTTTTCTTTTCAAATAACAGCCCAGCAAAATCCAAATCCTGAAAGGTTTTATTCCTCTAAACATGGTAAAGAATTATTCATAGAGCAATTCATAGATTGGGATAAGAAAAATTCTTTTTCAAAGGGCGGTATATTGTTTGTTGGTAGTTCTAGCATAAGACTTTGGCCTACAAGTCAATATTTTAAAGGTAATATCATCAATCGTGGGTTTGGAGGTTCACACCTTTCGGACATTATTTACTATTTTGACCATATGGTAGAAAAATACGCTCCAAAAACAATATTACTTTATGCCGGTGATAATGATATTGCTGATAATAAATCGCCAGAGCAAGTACTCGATGATTTTATTGATTTTACAACTTTAGTAAATGATAAGATTGCCCATTGTGCATTAGTTTTTATTTCAATTAAACCAAGTCCATCTAGGTGGAGGTATTGGCCTGAAATGAAAATGACTAATGATCTTATAAAGTTATATGTAAGGGATCATGACAACTTATATTATTTAGATACTGCTACTCCTATGATCGGAGAAAATGGTAGACCATTTCCTGAGCTTTTTGTAAGTGATAGTTTACATCTGAGTACAAAAGGTTATGATCTATGGAGCTCTATCGCTAATTCATTTCTTGATTCAATTTCAGCTGAGAATAATTCATTAAAGATCAATCTAGAGCATATTAAAAATATGTTTAAATAAAATAGTGGATTTTATTTAGTTCACTATTTACCTTATGATTACGTGTTAAAGACTATAATATTAATCATATTAAAACTATCTCCATCTTCAAAGAAATGGTTTTGGGAGAAGTGGTATGATATATTTGCTAAGAAAGCACGTAATTCAAATCTCAAGCTTATGAATTATGGCTATCATGCGCCTGAATTCAATCTTGACCTAGAAGATGATGATGAAAATGAACGTTATCCTATTCAGCTTTATCACTTTGTCTCAAGTCATGCAGATATTAAGAATAAAAATATCTTAGAGGTTGGTTCGGGCAGAGGCGGTGGGGCTTCTTATATTGCTAGGTATCTACAGCCGTCTTCAATTACAGGAATGGATATATCAAATGAGGCTGTTGGTCTATGTTCAGAGTTCTACAATATTCCCAATTTAAATTTTGTATGCGGAGACTCTGAGAGTATACCATTCCCTGATAATTCTTTTGATGTTCTTATTAATGTTGAATCCTCTCATTGCTATGGAGATATGTCAAAATTCTTGAGTGAGGCCTATAGATCCTTAAAAACGGGTGGATTCTTTTTATTTTGTGATTTTAGAACCACAGATGGTATCCAAGAGTTATATGATCAATTTAGTAGCTCAGATTTAAAATTTTTAAACAGAATTGATATAACGGATAATATCATTCAAGGCCTAGATAAGTTATCTGAGTATCGCGAAGATCATATTGATAAAAGCGTATCTATTTTTATAAGAAAATTATTTAAGACCTACGCTGGAATAAAGGGAACAGATATATATAACTCCTTCTCAAATGGTTCTATGACCTATGTTTGTGCTATTTTAAAAAAATAGAATAGCAAGTATTAGAATTAATTGAAAAATAAGATTATTTTAAATACCTTTATTTTAATTAATTATAAACATATAGGATCTGAAAATGAGATGGTATATTGAAGTAGTATTTAATAATTATTTAAACTTCCAAGGCAGAGCTAGAAGAAAAGAATTCTGGATGTTTACCCTGGTTCATATCATTATATGCTTTGCTTTATTCTTTGTTGGTAAAATTGCCTTGATATCTTACTTAGTGTTAACCGTTTGTCCGGCTGTGGGTGTCGGAATTCGCCGTTTACATGATACTGGTAGAAATGGCCTTTGGGTACTAGCCGCAAACGTACCGCTCTTAGGTTTTATTTATTTTTATTTTATGTTTTTAGATAGTGATCCAAACACAAATATCTATGGAGAATCGCCAAAGGATTCCTATATGGACAGGATATTAAAAGATGAAGTTCCTCCTCCTTCAGTTAGCCCTTTATCAGAATCTCGATTTGATAATTTTGATTTTAAGATTGCAAATTTCAGTCCTGAAAAAATTTTTGGGAATGAAACTGTGGTGCAGGTTATTATAGTAGTGTTAATACTTTTATCTATCCTAATTAAAAGTATCTAAGAGTTAAACATATTCTTTTAAGTGATTCTAATTATTTTCTCAAGCTATCTAATTTTAAATATTTATAAATAAGGAGTCTTCCATGAAGTTATACTTGGTCCATGCAGGTTTTTATGATGATAATGTTTCTAGTGGTTTTTATGAGTCGCACACTAACTATTTTGTGGTAGCGAGTGATGTAAAAGAGGCAAAAGCAAAAGCGAAAGTAATACCAGAATACAAAAGTAAAAAAATGCACATAGATGGAATAAAGGAGATTGATGTCGTTGATGGTTATAAAATATCATTACATGAGCACGGTGACTCTATAGAGGATAAAGACAATAATTATTCATATGACGAAGTGAAAAAAATATAATATTTCATAACTATTGAAAACTGTTTGGAGAAAAACATGGTTAATTATTTAAAAGGATTTACAACATCTGCACTTTTACTTTGTTCTGTTTTTATTTTTATGGGAGCTCAGTTTGGAGGATCTCAGCATTTTGGTGATATTATTGCGAATTCAGTTACGATTACTGATAAAAATGGATTCGGTGGGATTTTGAAGATTGTAGATAAAGAAGGTGATAAACTTATTTCAATAGAAAATGGGAAAATAAAAATATATAACTCTGAAAATGTAGAGGTAGTTAGTATAAACTCAAGTAAAGAAGGAAAAGGTAGCGTTTATTTGAAAAATGGTGGAAACCTAAATACTTTTAATGAAAATGGTATTAAAACCTCTTCTTTAGGCGAAAATAGATCGGGTGAGGGTACACTATCAACTTTTAATAATAACTCCAAACTAACTTCTTTATTAGGTGGTAATGATGGTGGTTATGGTAAGCTTAGCTTATTCGATGATCAAGGTAAAGAATCTCTTCATTTGATTCAATCCCTAACTACTTTTAATAAGGATGGAAGAATTACAGGAAAGTATGGTACAAATAATAGTGGAAATGGTTCTGTTTTATTGTATGATAAATTTGGTAATAGAGGGTGGTTTAAATCAGGTAAAAAATCTTAAATATGAATAAAATTAATAATAATGACATTACCTTAGAAATCGATAAGCATGAGTACAAGCTCTTAGATCAGCCAGATTTTTCATTCACCAGCGTTACTTCCTTTGTAGGGAGCTTCTTTGAGCCCTTTGATGAAATTAAAATTGCAAATCATCTCGTAAATAATGTCCCTAAATACTTTGGTGAAACACCTGAGTCAATTATGAAGCAGTGGCAATTCGCTAGAGAATATGGCACTGAGGTTCATCTTGAAATTGAAAATTGGATAAAAGATGGAACGGACCCTAAGGATATCAAATCTATTGTTGCTGCAAAATGGATTGGTGCTTATATCTCCAAGCCTAACATTGAAACTTTTCCTGAAGTTATAGTTTACAGTAAAGAACTTGGCATAGCAGGAACAATTGATATACTGATGATGGATAAAAAAACAGGTGAGTATGTACTAATTGATTGGAAGACTTCTAAACGTATCGATAAGAGTTCATTTAATGGTAAAAAAGGAATCAAAAAAGAGAGTTGTAAGATTGATGATTGTAAGTATAATCACTACGCATTGCAATTATCTCTATATAGATACATCCTTGAAAAATATTATGGGATACAAGTAGCCAGACAGTTGGTTGCGCAGCTAAAAGATGATAGAGTAGAAACGTTTTCCATGCCTTATATGAAAAATGAAATTATTACCATGTTAGATAGTTTTAACTAAAAATGGCTGATAAAAAAGAATTCAAAAATGATTTTTCCTGGAGTTTCTCAAGGGATAATGCTTTTAATACTTGTAAGCGTAAGTACTACTATTCTTACTACGGTAGTTGGGGCGGTTGGAATAAAGATGCAGATGAGTTAAGTAAAAAATTATACATGCTAAATAAAATGACTTCTCTACCAATGCTCGCAGGTTCTATCGTACATGATGAGGTGGAAAGAACTCTTAAAATCTTGCGCTATGGAAGAAAAGCAGACATAGAAAAGTCTAAGGAAAATGTTATTAAAAACTTTAAGCAGTCATGGGCTCAATCTAAAAATAAAGAGTGGGAAGACAGTCCTAAGTGGAAAGCTAATTTATTTGAGCATTATTATAAAAAGAGCCTGTCTGATCAAGAGCTGTTAGACATTAGAGATCTAATGGTAAATAGTGTTGATGGTTTTTTTGCTTCAGATTCATACCGTTTTATTCAAACTATGTCTGATACCCAGTGGCTAGCGATTGAAGACCTAGATTCTTTTGAGGTTCATGGGGCTAAGCTTTGGGTTAAGCTTGATTTTGCTATTAGACATGGTGAGCGGGTCTATATTTATGATTGGAAAACAGGCAAAGTTGCGAAAGAAAATGAAGTGCAATTGGCGATTTATGCATTATATGCTAAACAAAAATGGGATGTTGATTTAAATCTAATCAGACTCTTTGATGTTTATCTTAATCAACAATTACCTGTTAAGGTAAAGCCTACAAATAGATTAATCGATTCGGCAAAGGGATTTATTGAAAATAGTATTGATTCAATGAAAGAATTGTTGACCGATGTTGATAATAATAAAACTGAAATTGACCTATTCCCATTGGCAAGTGAGGATAGAGAAAGTTACCCCTGCAGTTATTGCAGCTTTCAGACAATATGTTATGATGAAAAAGAAATAGGTAATTAAATTATATGGATAAAGTAAAATACTTAGTTTGGCTTTTGGGGATAATTCTATGGAATTATAGCGCTCCTGATGCTAAACCTATTTATGATGTTGGGATGGCAATCTTATTGAAACACATGTTTGATTTTAGTAGAATACTGCAGTAATAGAGCTACTGTAGCTATAAGATATTGGTTATTATTTGTAAAAATAGTTTTAAAAATAAAATAATTCAGGATATTGGTTTATGAATGAAAGAACAGCCGTACTATTTCTAGTTTTATGTGTTGCTGCTTTGCTTGGTTTAATAGAGCTAGAAAAAGTTTTTGAAGAAGAGAAAATCGCAAAAAAAGAGCGCAAGGTTGCTGAACTTAAAAAGCAAAAAGAAGATCGGGAAAAAGCTAAGGCGATCGATGATAAAATTTTTAAGGTTAGAATAAAGCACGACGGCAGACCAGAAACAAATATAGCGACTGTTATCCTTGATGCTGGTGGTTCCTACGATCCTAACAAGGTAGATAAATTAATTTTTGAATGGAAACAGGTAGCCGGAAAAACTGTTTATTTAGAGCCAAACCCAAGTTCTCCTAGGGTTGCTTTCAATGCTGGGCCAGGTGAATATAAATTTGAAATAACACTCACAGATGGTTACGGCACCATAATTAAAGATGTTAAAACCGTACATATTCTTGAAGAAACAAATGACCTACCTGTCTTAGAGACAAGGGTTTTAGCAAAATAGCTAAAGTGATGGCTTAGATGAATAGTAGTATTAAAAGTAAAATTTCTCAAATTGAAAATGACAAAGTATTTCTGAACTTGGATATCGTTGATAGGCAAGATATTGTAGATCTAAGTTTAAAATATAGATTTTCATATCAAGACCTTAGACAGCTTTCAATTATAGCTAGAGATTTTTATATGTGGGATGAATTTGGAGTTAAAAAATGTATAGAGAATTTTGAAATCTCTCAAAACAGGCCATTGACCAAAAAAGATGTTATATCTCATGTCAAGAGTGAATGGAATTCACTGAAAACATCTAAAATTAAATATGATACTGTTGATACAAAGAATTTACCAAGGCCTGTTCCTAGAAAAATTCAAGTAAGTGAGCAGGATAATGAGGTCTTTGGTATGTGTCCTGTCGCATCAGAGAAGACTGTTTGTTGTAACTTAATGACGATTGATGCTGTCCAGGGATGTAGCCTTGGTTGTAGTTATTGCAGTATTCAGACATTTTACACCGACGGTAAAATTTCTATCGATAAGAACCTGAAAGAAAAGCTCTCAAATATACCTCTGGATCCAAATAAAAATTATCACATTGGATCTGGTCAGTCTTCAGATTCACTAGCTGTAGGCAATAGAGAAGGGGTGCTAGATGCTCAGTTAGATTTTGCGAGGGAGAATTCTAATATTATTTTAGAATTCAAAACAAAATCAAAGAATATAGCCCACTTGTTAAAAACAGATATACCGGACAATGTTTTTGTTAGTTGGTCTTTAAATCCTCAGATATTTATTGATCATGAAGAGCATGGGACTGCTAGTTTAGATCAGAGACTAAGCTGTGCAAAAAGTTTATCTGATAAAGGAGTCCTTGTTGGTTTTCATTTTCATCCTATCGTTTATTATGAGGGATATGAAAATGATTATAAAAATATTGTTAACAAAGTAATGTCAATGTTTGAACCTCACCAAATCGCAATGATCTCTATGGGAACACTCACATTTATAAAACCAGCAATTAATAAACTCAGATCTGCAGGTTTAAAAAGTAAAGTTCTCCAAATACCAATGGTAGATGCGGTAGGTAAATCATCTTATACAAAAGAAGTCAAGGCAGAGATATTTTCGAATGTCTACAATGAATTCAGAGCATGGCATAATGATCTATTCTTTTATTTATGTATGGAAGAAAGCTCAATTTGGGAATCTGTATTTGGTGATTTTTATAAGAGCAACGTTGACTTTGAGACTGCTCTTTTTGAAAGTGTTTCTTCAAAAATGAAGCCACTTGAAATTGCTTGACATATTTTCTTAAAAATTCATTCTCACCTGTAGTTTTTAAGTTTTTTAATAAGGAGTATATATGAATCAGTATTTGACTGGATTTATTTCTGCGGTTATTTTAACAACTAGTTTTTTTTTGTTTGTCGGTGCAAAAAAGCGAAAAATAGATAATCTAACAGTCCAAAAAATCACTATAGTTGATAATGCCGGAAATCAAGTTGGTGAGATTGGTAGTGATAGGATGGATTCATATTTCTGGCTAAAGTCTTTAAAAAGTAAGAAAGCTGGTATCGAACTTTCATCCAAAAGAAAAGGCTCAGCATTAGTACTAAGAAGCTTAAAAGGAAAAGAAATTATTAATATTGGTGTTGATGGAAATAGTGGAGGTAGTTTCCTTTTAAATGATCGTAATGGGGTATCTTCTTTGCGTATGTCCTCATTATCTCTAGGTGGTGGGGGAATGACTTTTTTTAACCTTCGAGGAAAAGAAACTGTTTTTGTTGGTACCAATAAAATCAATGGAGGTCAGGTAAAGACCTATAACGGGTTAGGTTCTGAAACTATATTCCTTGGCACTGATCAGAATGACGCCGGTTTATTATCTGTAAATAACAATATCGGATCCTCAAGAGCAGTAGTCGGAGTAGATCAATCCGGTAAGGGTGTTGTTAATACCTTGGTTAAATAAGATCAGTAAACTTTTGAATAAATTAAATAGTTGGAGATAAATATGAATCAATATTTTCATGGTTTTATAACTGCAATTTGTCTTTCGGTGAGCTTTGTAATGTTTACCGCCTCACAAAAAAGCAATTTGGGTGATATTACGGTTAATTCTATTAGGGTAGTTGACAACCAAAATGGTGGTTTCATATCAACATACAATAGGCTAGGGGAGATTACTACATTTATCGGTGGTGTTGAGGATGGAAGCGGGAAGATCGCATCTTATGATAAAAATAAAGTTCAGTTTTCTATTAGATCAGTTGCTGATAAGGACAGAAAGCAAAATGAAGAGTTTCTGAATAGGCTAAGGGAGAATGAGATAAGAACTATTAGTCGTGAGAATGATATATACGAGGCTCAAGAGCTAATATCAGAGAACAATGATCTGATTTTCAGTAACTATGATGAATTATCTGCAGAGATTGATGTAAGAATTGAGCTTTTTCGCAAAAAGCTTGAAGAGCGTGAAGAGCTTATTGAAAATGCTATAGAGCAATTAATAAAATTCGATGATGATATTAAAGATAATAAAACGATGATTGTTGAAAACACACAAGAGATACATCAGGCATTTGAAGCAATAATGGAAAACACCGAATCATTTAGACATACAAAAGAGACGCTGACCAAAAGGATAATGGAACTATATGGACCTTACTAAAAATTTTTAATTAAGCTAAGTAGAATAGCACTAATAAAACTTTGATTTTTCTCTCATAAAATTTTTTAAAAAATCACCATAAATTTTATCCATCAGAACAAATTTTAATTAAATTAGAACTCGTTTTTGAACACAACTTTTTTTGCTACATCAACACAATAAGGAAAATTGAACATGAATAATGTCAAAAAAATTTCTAATTCTCTTATTTTCACCCTACTTATCTCAGGAATTTTTGCTCAAGGAAGTCGAGATCTCACGGGTACTTCTGTAAGTGCAAATGCCTTCAGAGCAGAGGGTGATAACCATACGACAGTCCGGTTATCAGTAAATGTCGTTTCCCCAGATCTTAATTATGCTGATGGGGTTCGATTTGACTTTGGTGAATCCAATGTAGTGCTAGATGCTTATCTAGAATCTGATATAGGCATAGATCCGGCTGTGCTGATTCAAGGCGGTGAGGTTGTATTTGGTGATTCAAGTGATGGTATTTTTAACGGAGATGGTATTTTTGTTTATGGTGAGACTTATGACTTTGTTGTGCACCTAGAAGGGCAGGTTAATGCTCCCTTAGATATAGATTTTATTGTTTATGATGATGGCTGGGCTCAAGATTACTGTGTTAATGATAATAACTGTGAGCAGTGTAATGATTATGGTTGGGGTGTTGACTGTGATGGTAATTACCTAACGGTTGCTCTGAATGCTGAGGGAGTTATCACAATCGAAGAAATAGATATCTTTGAAGCTCCTAATCAAAACCCGCATATTACTTCACTAACAGATATCAATAATGACCAAGGCAAGCAGATGATGCTATCCTGGGAACCTGGTGATTTAATTGATTTACCATACTTTACAGAATTCAGCATTTATAGATACAGCCCTCATCCTTCTGATTTCACATCATCAGGCAATGGAGTATTCTACGGTGAATATTTTTCTAGTCCTGGAGCGGGTACATCTCCAGAATTTGGAGAGCTTCTACTAACAAGAGAGGACTCATTGATTAATATAAATTTTGATCAAAACCCATTACCTGTTAATGATGATTTTCAGGTTAGGTGGACTGGCGATATCTATGCGCCTGTTACTGGATTATATGATTTCAGAACTCACTCGGATGATGGTGTGAGGCTTTTTGTTGATGGCGCTGTTGTGATTGACCAGTGGTTTGATTTCCCACCGACTTCTCATAGCGGCTCAATTGAACTAACAGAAGGCCAACATACTGTCGTTTTAGAATACTATGAAAATGGTGGTGGTGCTATGTGTGAGCTTTTCTGGACAGTCCCAGGTCAAGGAGAATCTCTGGTAACTCCTTCAGGTAATGATGTTATGGTTAGTGAACTTGGTACTTGGGATTATCTAAATACAATTCCGTGGGTTGGTCATACGCCATATGCCTCAGTTGTAACTACCTTAGAGGATGAAGTACCAACCGCTTTTAAAGTAGTTGCGCATACAGATAACCCAAATTTATTCTTCCATTCACAATATTCTACTGGTAGGTCTTACGATAATATTGCACCTCCAGCTCCGAATGGTTTAGTCGCTAGCGTAGAAAATACTGTAGTTACATTAAGCTGGAATCCGATTGTTGTAGATGATTTTAATTACTATAGCATTCACAGGGCTCCTGATTCACTTTTCCAACCAAATTTTAGCAACTTCGTTGGTTTTTCAGCTTCTCCTGATTATGTAGATGATGGTGCTCCTTTTAATGTCCCGCTCTACTATAAAGTCAGTGCTACAGATATGGGTGGAAACCTTGGTTTTGGTTCTGGTTCGGCATATGCATATATAGCTGTAAATCGCCCGCCACAGGCTTATGATGTTGCACTAGTTCCTGCTGTCCCGAATGAGAATGACAATATTACAGTTTCCTATGTTTATTTTGATCCAGATGGTGATAGTGAACAGAATACAGAAATTAATTGGTTTAAAAATGGTGTTATAACTAACAATGTTGGTTCTGTTTTACCTGCTGCAGCTACGGCATGTGGAGATGAGTGGTACGCTACCGTAGTACCTGGTGATGGAGAATTATTAGGCGTTGAGATTACTTCGAATGTTATTACAATATGTGGCGGAAATACAGCTCCATTATGGAGTGACGAGATACCAATGATTCACGTTCCTGAAGATTCTGAAGGAAATCGTTTTGAGATGGCTGGTTTTGTGAATGACTCAGAGCAGGCTATCTCACAGTTAGTATTAACTGTACAGGGTAATACAAATGAAGAGAGTATATCAGCTTACTTTCAAGGTAGTCAGCTAATTGTTTCGGCAATTTCTGAGAATTTCTATGGAATGTCTATCGGGACGTTGACCCTTAGAGCTGATGATGGCAATGAATTCTCTGATGCATTTGTTGATGTGAGTATTGACCCTGTAAATGACAACCCTGTAATTGTTTCTTACAATGGTTCACCTAGCTTTAATGAGGATGAGGGTTTCTTTTTTGAGATATATGATTTCTCAATAGATGATCCTGATAATGACATTGTTAACATGAGTTTGAATATTCTTCCAGGCGAGAATTACATACGCTCTTTAGAAATGCCAGGTATGATCAATACAGCGCCAAATTTTAACGGAGCTATAGAGGTTCATGTCGAAGTCCTTGATGGTAGTGGTGGAGCAAATATCTATATTGTGCCAATGGAAGTAAATCCTGTCAATGACCCATCTTATCTAATTACAAGTGGCTCTGACATAATCAACAATGGACCTGCAACAGAAGAAGAGCTATATAGCCTTACACTAGCTTGGAAAGATCCAGACGGTACTGAAGATGCTAGCGTTTATGAAGTTTTACTTGGGGGTCCTGCAGATAACTGGCTTGATGTGACAAACGTATATAGCTCAGGAGAAGGCGTAGATAGGATATACAACGCAATTGTATCTGGTACTCCTGATGATGTAAACCTAGGTCAGAATGATGTTTCATTTTCAGTTATAGACCGCTCTGAGGGCTTCGAAGAAAGTTTTATTGAGTATTATTACATTCCTATCGGAGCCGTTAATGATGCTCCTATGATTGAAGCTTATACGGGTCCAACCGATGTGCATGAAGATGAATCTCTAGAGCTATCTGTAGATAAGTTTGTTGTTTTTGATCCTGATAACAGTCCTATAGACTTATCTCTAATGCTCATCCCCGGAGACAACTATTCTACTGGTTCTGATTCTAAGACTATTAATCCTGATCCAAATTATAATGGCCCTTTAACTGTTAAGGCTTTTATTGGTGATGGTGAAAAAATGGATTCTATGAATGTTGAGATCAATGTTGTCCCGGTTAATGATGCGGTTATGGTCTCAAATGTTGCTGATGGTCAAGCAGTAGAGGAAACGGCTTTTTCAATGAGCGTAACATGGACCGATATTGACGGGAATAGTGTTGATAACTACGAAGCTTCTTTAGCAGGTATTGCATCAAACTGGGTTAGTCTTGGTGCTATTACAGAAGCCGAGGGTGTTTACAGCGTCATTCTATCTGGTACTCCTGATGATGAAAACCTATATCAGAATGATATTTCTTTAAAGATCATTGATCAATCAGAAGGTCAACCATTCGAGAAGAATATTTTCTTTTCAATTGCAATTGATCCTGTGAATGATGCCCCTGTTGTAGTTAGCTACAACGGGCCGAGTGAGGTTCTTGAGGAAGAGAGTTTCACAGCATCAATAAATGATTTTGTGGTTGAGGATGTTGACAATGATTTCCCATTTGATTTTACACTTCTAGCTGAAGCGGGAACTGGATATACAGTTTCTGATGATTCAAAATCGATTACTCCTGGATTAGATTTCGTTGGTACTCTAGATGTGAATTACTCAATCTCTGATGGTAGCACATCTGCACAATTTAGTGTTTCTATAACTGTTTTAAATGTTAATGATGCACCTTCACTTACCAGATATAATGGTCCTGGTTCTATTGCTGAAGATAGTGAGATCGTTTTTGCAGCGTCAGATTTTGCCATTTCAGATTCTGACGGTTCTGAGCAATCTTTTTCAATAAGTGTACTTGACGGTGATAATTTTACAGTTAATTTAAATGGAGACGGTCTTATACCTGATCCTAATTTCTATGGAATTTTATCAGTTAATGTTGTTGCCACAGATCAAGATGGTGCAAGTAGTCCAGTTTATGGATTTGATTTATCTGTCTACGGCGTAAATGACGCCCCAATTGTTAAGGATGTGGCAATTAGTCCAGCTGTGCCAGCAATTGATAATGATCTAACTTTAAGTTTTTTAACTGAAGATATTGATGGTGATAACGTAATCGCATCGGTAGCATGGTATAAGAATGGTTTTCTTGAGTCTTCTCAAACTGGTTTAACAGTACTCGCTGCAGCAACCGCTTGTGATGAAGAGTGGCATGCAGTTGTTACTCCAAACGATGGAACAGTAGATGGAGTAAGTTACACTTCAAATACTGTTACAATTTGTGGTGCAAATACAGCTCCGGTTTGGACATGGACTGAACCAGTATTACTTGAGGAAGATGGTAGTGTTGAGATTGATGTGTATACCAAGATGTATGACGAAGAGCAGGCTCCTTCTCAAATAGTCTACGAAATCCTCTCTCAAACAGGTGGTGATAAGGTATCAGCATCAATATCTGGTCAGATATTAACGTTAGAAGCATCAGATTTAAACTTTAATGGTGATGCAGCATCCGAGATTACACTAAATGCATATGATGGTGGTTATGATGTTCCCGTAACTTTTTCTGTTAATATAACTCCTGTAAATGATGCTCCAATAGCCGTCAATGATGCGTATAATGTTGATGAGGGTGGTACAGTAGTATCTGATGTAAACGCAGGTCTATTATCCAATGATTCAGACGTTGATGGAGATGATCTGCAGATCATGGTAGTTGATCAGCCAATGCATGGTATATTGACAGTAAACACAGATCAATCTTTTTCTTATGTTCATAATGGAAGTGAAACAACTTCAGATATGTTTACTTATATGAATAGCGATGGTGAACTCTCTTCAAATACAGCTGAGGTTCAGATCTCAGTTAACCCGGTTAATGATGCTCCTGTTGTAGTTTATTCAGCTTCTTTTGAGACTTTAGAAGAGACTCCCTTTGATATATTAGTCAGTGATTTTGTAGTTGAAGATCCAGATACTGAACAAGGCTCTTTAAGCTTGGAAATAACCTCTGAAGCTGTCTCTTTTACAAAAGAAAATAATGCAGATTGGACATTAGAAGTTAATCAAGACCGAATATCAGAGACTGTCTGGCTCACTAGAGCAAGCAATCAAGGGATATTCAATATCTACTCTCAAGATAGTTATAGCCCTAATGGCCCATCTGGAACTATGTGGAGATGGGGTGCTACAGAGGATGATAATTATTCTAGCTTAGAATACACCTCATTAAACGCTGCTATACTTCAATCAGGGTATAATGTTAATCAGGCTTTGGTTCAGCAAGTTGCTGGGACTCCTGTTTTGTCACTATATCTAACTGATACTGGGCAGTACTATGATGTTACTTTTACTAGTTATTCCGGTAATAATAGTGGTGGTGGATTTTCATGGAATCGTACCCCGGTAGGAGGAAACTACACAGCCACTGAAATAGCAGAGGGATATACCATAACTCCATCTGAAAACTTTTCTGGACAATTTGTTATTCCTATAACATTCAGCGATGGAATTGCATCGAGTAATGTTGAAGAGGTGTTTGTAAATGTCATTGGAAATAATGATGTCCCTGAGATTGTTAACACCCTTGCTGATATTGCAGTAGATGAGGATGCAGATCCCGTAGTTGTTTCTTTATATGGATCTGAAACATTACCCTACTTTATTGATAACGATGGTGATGATCTAGTGTTTGAGGCTTACACGGCTGGAACTGATTTAGTAATGCCAATGGTTATGGGTGATACGCTGCATTTAGATTTTTATCCAGATGCATATGGCAATGATGTGGTTTACATTATGGGTACTGATGCTAGTGGGGAATCTGCTGTGGATACAATTGCAGTCAGCGTTGCAAGTGTGAATGACGCTCCTGTTATTACAACTGCCGCGTATTTTGTAATTGAAGAAGAAGACTCTTTTATAGTCAGCATTGAGGACTTTGTCTACTATGATATTGATAGTGAAGAAAGTAGCTTGACGCTCGCCCTTGAAGATGGAGATGGTTATAGCATCCAGATGATTGACACTGGTTACAAAGTTATCGCAGACCCGAATGTTTCAGATACATTGTATGTTCCATCAACAATTAGCGATGGTGAGGCTTCTAGTAATGTTTGGAATCTTATGGTTATAGTTCAGCCATCGAACGACGCACCAATTGTGGTAACTGCCGCGAGTGATATTGTTGTTGATGAGGATTCTGAGGATATTGTAATAAGTCTAATGGGCTCAGAAACTGATCCATATTTTTATGATAGCGATGGTGATTCACTGAACTTTGATGTTTTCACTTACGGAACTGGCGTGGTATCTGCTATGGTAGAAGTAGACTCACTACATTTATCATTTTCGCCGAATTTTTTCGGTGAAGATACTGTCGTTATAATTGCCACTGACCCATCAGGAGATGATGTGATGGACACATTAGTTGTTACTGTTAATTCTGTTGATGATACTCCAGAGATAGTTGATGCTCCTTCTTTTGAAACATTAGAAGATGACTCTCTAGACGTCTTTATCTATCAGTTTGTAATTAGAGATAATGATACTCAACTGGAATCAATTTCTCTGGATATATCTGCTGCTGATGATACAGCCCAGGTTGTAGATCATTACACAATATCTCCAATTCAGTATGGATTTAGAATTGTGCCAAATGAAAACTTTTTTGGTGATATTCCACTGGTTGTTACAGCGTATGACGGTTCCTCTTACAGTGAACCTTATTATGTTTCGCTGTATGTAGTTCCTGTTAATGATGATCCCGAGATTATTGTCCCAATTGCAGACATATATGCTGAAGAAGATGCTGAGCCATTTATCGTTAACCTAGCTGGATCTGAGACTGAGCCTTACTTTTTAGATGTTGATGGAGATAGCATGGAGTTTGATATTATGGCTACTAACCACGATATATTTGATTTTTCTGTAGAGGGATATGATTTAGAAATCGCTCCAATGATCAACATGTTTGGTGTTGATACCTTGCACATTGTTGGTACAGATGGTTCAGGTTCATTCGTTTATGATACTGTTTTAGTTTTTATTAATTCAGTAAATGATGCTCCTGGTGTTTTCTCATTAATTACGCCTGAGGATAGTGCTGAGGTAATAATCACAGCAGAATCTGTTGCTGGGGCTGCTACCATAGATGTTTCTTGGACAATGAGTGAAGATGTCGATGGTGATTCAGTTGCATATGGATTCTTACTTTTCAATGGTCCATATTCTGTTGAGACACCTGCTTTATATTCTGCAGACGTGGGAGTTACAGAGCTTATGATACCTCACTCATCTGCCATTGCGCTTCTTGAAACTGCTGGATTTCAGTCCATTACATGTGACTGGTTGGTTTTCGCAACAGATGGCCAGGATACGACTATGAGCGATGAGATTAGAAGCCTGTTTATCGATGCTAGACCACTTCTTTCTGTTGATGAGTCAATGGTTCCTAAGGCTTTTGCTTTACACCAGAATTATCCAAATCCGTTTAATCCTACTACTACAATTAACTATGATATACCAGAGTCGCAGATTGTATCGATCATGATCTATGATGTTATGGGACGTGAGGTTCGTACTCTTATTAATGAATTTCAAGAGGTAGGGTATAGAGCTATTCGCTGGGACGCTACAGATAATTTAGGTAGAAGTGTATCTGCCGGGATGTATATCTACACAATCCAAGCGGGTGATTTTAGACAAGTGAGAAAAATGGTGCTTCTCAAGTAGTTTTTAATACAGGCTCCCATAAATCTTGGGAGCCTATTTTTTTAATTTATTAGGACGTTTTTTACTATGTGGTTTTCTCTAATTTTTCTAACAGTAACTATTGCTTTTTCTGAATCTGATTTTATTTTTAGTAATTGGGCAGGAGATATTGAATTATCAAGTGTTTATCAAAATGAATATTCACCATCAATAGATAGAAATTCTGATGAGTCTTATTCTTATTTAAATTTTGATGGGGTCGATGATTATCTAGATATTCCTGCTTCTTCTGATTATGATTTTTCTGATGAGGATGCATTTAGCTTGTCTTTTTGGGTTAATTTTAATGATGTATCCTCTGTGCAGTACATTTTCTCGGCCGAGGATATGTTCTGGGTTTTTTTAAATGATGATGGTGAGATTAAATTTAGATACAGAAATCATCCATCAGGAAACTGGCCAGAATTTAGTTCAAGTTTTTCTCCTCAGATTGAAACTTGGTACCATATTATTATCACCACTGATAATGGCTCATCTAAAATTTATATCAATGGTTCTTTAGATGAAGAATCTAGTGTTTCAATATCAGGATTAACCGCAAATGGAAACAACACTCGAAATCTTGAGCTTGGTGCTAGAAAAGTTTATTCATCTGACCCTCTATATTTTTTAAATGGGAGCTTAGATGATGTTGCAATGTGGAATAAATCAATTTCTGCTAGTGAGGTATCTGCAATTTATAACCAAGGCACTATAATAAATCTTAGTTCCAATACCTCTAGCTACAATTCTGCTTCAGATTTAGTATGTTATTGGCGCTTTAATGAAGGGCAAGGTAGCACAGCAAATGATTTAAGTTCAAATAATAATAACGCAGTTATTAACGGTGCATCTTGGAATGAAGAAAATGCATCATCGATTAGAGTTGCAGTTGTTAGTAGTGCTTATAACAGCACTAAGGAAGCGGTTGCAGCACAATTAAATGATGATACCTATTTTGACTTTTTTGCAGTTACTTTGACTGTAGACCAAGCAGATGAAATTTCTGAGATCTCTGATTATGATATTATAATTATTGGTGGTTCAGGATATGCAAATGGAGGATATACCGCTAGCTTTTACTCTACCTTAAATACATACTTGCAAAATGGTGGTGGTATTTTGTCTACTGGTTGGTTTGTTCATGAAACAATGAGTACTTGGAATGGTGGAGGACAGGTTGCTTCGGATCTTGCTGCAATTACACCTTATGTGGATGATGGGACTTATCACTATCAAACACCTGGACAAATAAGCATTCTTCAAACTAATCATGCCGTCACAAGTGGTATTTCAGACTTTAATCCAACTTGTAATTATACTGAATATGAAATTGCCATAGACCCAGGTGCAGAGAAACTTGGTGGTTTAGTTGGAACAGATAATGCGAATACTATAATTGTTCATGACCATGGTAGTAATGGTAGGACCGGATATTTAGGTGGCATGTACATGGCAAACACTGGTTATGGCAATAGCAACATGCGTTCAGGGGTAGAAGATCAGCTTTTAGAGCAGATGGTTTACTGGTTAGCAGGGGGTGAGTCAAATCAAAACAACCCACCTATTGCCAGCTCATTTGTTTCTAGTTCAGTTGAGGATGTCTCTAGCACCATTGATCTTATTTCTCAAGATGCTGATAATGATCCTATCAGCTATACGATCATAGATAGTCCATTTCATGGGGAGGTTGTTTTCATAACAGATTCTACCGTTACATATTCCCCTTATAATAACTTTTTTGGTTTAGACTCGTTTAAGTATGTAGCCTATGATGGTGAAGCCTACAGTGAATCCGCTATGGTTACCATAGAAGTGACCGAAGTAAATGATAAGCCAATTGCAATGGGTGATCATTTTATGGTTGCAGAGGATGATACCCTTCATGGAGAACTACATGCTGAAGATGGAGATTATTTCCCTACACAGCAAGAGATACAAAATTTAACCTACAGTATTACTTTAAGTACGTTGAACGGTACTCTAAGTGTAATTGATACCTCCGGAGAGTTTACTTACACGCCTGATGTGAACTTCTTTGGTGCAGATAGTTTTCTGTTTTCTGTAACAGATAATGGTACTACAGATGGCGTAGCTGATTTTCTATCTGATACCGCGATGATACATCTTTTTGTAGAGCCGATGAATGATGCTCCGGTGTTATCTGCTTTTGCAGATACATTGATGCATGAAGACTCAACACTGGTTCTTACCGTATTTGCTAGTGACATTGATAATGCTGAGCTAAGTGTTTATGCCTATAGCTCACAAAATAGAGTATCTGCTTTTGTAGAAGATACTCTTCTTTATATCACTCCGGATGCTGATTGGAATGGAACAGCAGAGATCGTTGTTGTTGCTAATGATAATATGAGCAGAGCTTCGGATGTAGAGGAGTTTACTGTAGAGGTTATTCCTGTGAACGACCCACCATTTTTTACGATGGATCATTTCCATGCTATGGGTGATATTACATCGGGACTAGAGCATTGGCTCTATGCAGATGACATAGACTCTGATATCTTTTTCACTCTTGAAGGAGCACCGTCTTGGTTAACACTAGATGGCTCGAAGATGGTAGGTGATCCTGATCAAGATGGGGAGTACGTATTTACCTTAAGCGTATCGGACAGTGAGTATGTAGTAAGTGAGCAATTTATAGTTCATATAGCAGACCACCGTCCAGAGATATTAAGCCTAAGGGACGTACCAAATGACCAGGGTAAACAGATGCAGATCGTATGGAAGCCTGGTCAGGTAGATCCGTCATTACTATTTACGCAGTTCTCCACATGGAGAAAAGTAAATCCTGATAGCATGCAACAAGACACAACAGATCTATGGGATTTTATTACTACAGTACCTTGGATCGGTACAGAAGATGAGTACAGTCTTGTAGTTCCAACGCTAGGAGACTCTACAGCTCACGGCGTTCATCATAGCATGTTCAGAGTAACAGCTCATACTGAAGATGTAGAGCTCTACCATGTTTCTGAGCCTGTAACAGGCTTTTCTATTGATAACCTACATCCTACAGTACCTCAAGGGTTAATGGCTCTTGAAAGCGGTTCTAGTGTGATTCTGCAATGGGCTACACAGATAGAGGAGGATTTTAGTTATCATAATATCTATAGAAATGATCTTAACAGTTTTGATCCTGCAATGGTCTTTACAACAACAGACTCTTTTTATGTGGATGAAGAAGGAACTCAAGGTTCATATGAATACTGGATCACTGCGGTAGATAGTGCTGGTAATGAGAGTGATGCTTCGGATATTGCAGCAGTTGTTTTATCTGCATCAGAACAAGCTACAGTGCCAACAGTGTTTGCATTAGAGCAGAACTATCCTAATCCATTTAACCCTAGTACGCAGATACGCTATGCACTCCCTGAGGCTACTAGTGTTGTAATCACAGTGTATGACATGATGGGCAGGAAGGTGAGGACGCTAGTTCAAGATACTCAATCAGCTGGGTATCACACAGCGCTTTGGAATGCGACCAATGACAGGGGCTTACCTGTTAGTGCTGGGATGTATATTTACACTTTACAGGCAGGCGACCATCATCACATGAAAAAAATGGTATTGCTGAAATAATAAAGATATAGATGCAAGAAGTTTTAACCTATTTTGAAAATATACCTACTACTGTAAGAACTCTATTTTTAGTATCAGGGTTATCGTTTTTTTTAATAGTAGAGGCTCTATCTCCTTTATTTAGATTTGATTATCATAAAGGAAAACACGCCGCTATTAACATTACCTTTACGCTTATAACACTCGTTATTAATCTTTTTGGTGCTGCATTGATCGTCGCTGCCGTTGACTATACTCAACGTAATCAATTTGGAATTTTACATATGATCGATCTTCCCGTTTTTCTTTATGTTATTATTGGACTTGCCTTAATGGATCTAATTGGAGCTTGGTTGATTCACTTTCTTGAGCACAAGGTAAGGTGGATGTGGAGATTTCATATTATCCATCACTCTGATACAAATGTTGATGTTACTAGCGGTTTGAGGCATCACCCAGGTGAGAATATTCTTAGATTGGCTTTCACAACACTTGCTGTTCTTGTTGTTGGTCCAGCGTTTGGACTCGTTATGTTATATCAAACTATATCTGCTTTTTTTGCGCACTTAACCCATGCTAATATCCAAATGCCCAGAGTGATAGATCAGCTTTTATCATATGTATTTGTCACACCACACTTTCATAAAGTGCATCACCACTACGTTCAGCCATATACAGATACAAACTATGGTAATATTTTCTCTTTTTGGGATCATATTTTTGGCACTGCGGTATATGAAGAAGATGTGACATCTTTGGTATACGGTTTAGATACTCATATGGATAAGGAAGACCACACTAGCTTAAAAAACCTGTTGTTGATACCATTTCAGACCTATAGAGAACCTATTAAACGAGGTTAATGCTTACTCATTTGCAGATGTAGATCTGCAGTGGACTTTCCTCATCTAAGGGGTTCATATCCCAGTCACCAAACTTTTCTTGAATTGAGAATCCTGTTTCCTGAAATAATAAGTCCATCTTATGCGGGTAGTACATTCTCTGCTTAAACGAGTACGTTTCCTCTGAGAGATTGCCATCGATCTCCAGCTGCCATATTAAGCTATTAATTTGCGTTTCATCATCAAATGAGTTTCTCTCCATCATCCTGCATTGTTTCCCTTGATAATCAAAAAAGGTTCTAGCTTCATAAAGGTATTCATCTCTGTAAAGAAAACTGTGGTCAGGTTGAAAAATAGATAGCAAGAATAATCCGCCATCATTTAAGTGAGTTTTAATTGATGTAAGACAGCTTACTGCGTCTTTATCTGTAAGGTTGTGCAAGAACGAATTGAAACCGATAAATATAAAATCAAATTTTTTATTTAGATGAAAATCACGCATATCACGAAGTAAGAATGTTCCTCTATTACCTAGATTTTTAATGGAGACGTCTAGAAATGATTGGCTGTTATCTATACCAGTATATGGCAGTCCGAGATCTGTAATGTATTTTGATAATCTTCCTGTGCCAGAGGCTACCTCTAAAACAGAGCCATTACACTTTTTTGCATAGTGGGTAATAACATTTTTGTCTGTCTCTATATCTTGATGAAGGGCATCGTAGAGATCAGGATATAGATAGATGTCTTTCACTATGATGATAATTCTGGAATAGATTTATAAAGGTCAAGTGATTCAGGGTTGCTGAGAGCATCTTGATTTACAACTTCTTTACCTTCAATAATCTTTTTAACAGCAAGCTCCACTTTTTTCCCGCTAATTGTATAAGGGATATCTTTTGTTTGAAGTATGATCGAAGGTACATGTCTTGGAGAGAGGGAGGTTCTAATAGTTTTCTTAATGGTGTCAGCAAGTTCTTCTGAAAAGATATGAGGTTCTCTAAGTTTTAAAAACAATATTATTCGTTGATCATTTTCCCACTCTTGAGCAATGACTAAGCTATCATCTACTTCTAAAAATGATTCTACAACCCTGTATATTTCCGATGTACCAATTCTTACACCACCAGGGTTTAGGGTTGCATCGCTTCGACCATAAATAATGACACCACCATGGTCATTAACCTCAATAAAATCCCCGTGAGCCCAAGTATCTTTAAATTTGTTAAAATACGCATTATGGTATTTTTCTCCGCTTTTATCATTCCAGAAAGATATCGGCATGGATGGAAAGGGAGACCTGCAAACAAGTTCACCTTTTTTATTTCGAATAGATTTACCGTTATTATCAAAAACATCAACATCCATTCCCAAACCACGACATTGTAGTTCTCCCTTATAAACAGGTAATGTTGGGTTATTTAAAGCAAAGCAGGATATAATATCTGTTCCACCAGAAATAGAGCCCAGGAGAACGTCTTTTTTTACGTGCTCGTAGACATAATTGAAGCTCTCAGTCACCAGTGGAGATCCAGTTGATAGTATTTGTTTTAGAGAATCAAGTCTCGCAAAATCAGAAGGAGATAGGTCATTAGCTCTGCAGGCATCAATAAATTTTGCACTGGTCCCAAAGATTGTTATATCAAGTTCATCAATTAGATTCCACATTGCTTTTTCGTTTGGGAAAAAAGGAGAGCCATCATACAGAACTATGGTAGAACCTACAGATAAAAAGCTAACCAGCCAGTTCCACATCATCCAACCGCAGGTGGTATAATAAAATGCTGTATCTTTTTTCGTTGCATCACAATGTAGGAGTAGCTCTTTATTGTGCTGTAGCAGTGTTCCACCAGTACCATGGACAATTGACTTTGGCAATCCAGTTGTTCCAGAAGTATAGAGTATAAATGCCGGGTGATCAAATGGGAAACGTTCGAATTTTATTTCGCTTTCTTCATTTTCAAGAAGGTCTGAGAAATCTAAATGTGGCTTTGATTTGTTTGATTGTAAAGTACCAGCTGTGGATATAATGATTTTTTCTAGTGAAGGGAGATTTTCAATAATAGAATTTAGTTTTTCATGAAAATCAAATGATTTACCATTATAATAATAAGAATGGATTGAGAAAATAAATTTAGGCTCAATCTGTTTAAATCTATCTGTAACAGATGCTATCCCGAAATCAGGAGAGCAAGAGCTCCAAATAGCCCCTATTGATGTTGTTGCCAGCATCGCAATAACAGCCTCATGAGAATTTGGAAGCACGGCTGCAACTCGATCACCTTGTTTTAAACCTAATTTTTTTAAGGAGTAGGCTAATTTTGCCACACTAAGGTAAAGTTCATTATATGTTATTTTAACTAGGTCTGAATTTTCATTTTTTGAGATGATTGCAAGTTCATCATTTTTATGTTTTAATAAATTTTCTGCAAAATTAAGTGAAATATTTGGAAACCATTTTAGTCCGGGTTTCATTTCAAGGTCTGAAAGAACATTGCCGGCGTCCCCAGAGTATTTCACTTCTGTATATTCTAAAATTTCACTCCAAAAATTTGGTATTTTTTTGATCGACCATTTATATAACTCTTGGTAGCCGACTATATCTAACGCATACTTATCATTAATAAGATCTGTAAATTCTTTTAACTTGGTTTTATTTACGTTTTTTGGTTTCCAAAGTATCTCATTCATTAGATAATAAATATTTATAATTAATTAAATATGGCAAGTAAAACTATTATTAATAAGTCAAATATAATGTTCCTAGATTAGTACATGATAAGGGATTATTATCAAAGTTATAGGGCGACTTTATTTTTATTTTTTCTATTATCCTTCTCTTTATCTCAAAACGCTAAGCTTACGATTGAGTTAAAAAATGGTAATAAAATTACAGGTGAATTGTTAAATAAAACTGACTCAACCTACAGTCTCAATACTGAATTCGGTCAGCTTACAATCCCTAAAAAGGATATATCTCTAATTTCAGATGGTATTACCAATGGCAGCGTAAGAAACAATAAAAAAAGTTCTCTTTCAAATTCTTATTTAAATGCTAAAGCGAGCCAGCTCTCTTTAAATCAAGAGGCAAGATGGAGGACTATCTATGCAGCTATGGGCGTTGGAAACACACTCTATGGCGGCGGAATACCTTACTTGTTAGATTGGGATCAAGATGATGATGAATATATTGGTTTCAGGCTATTAGTCTTTGGCGCTACTTTTACTTTAAGTTCTAGTTATACAAAAAATATGGACCTGCCGCTTGGACGTTCATATCTTCAATTTGCAGGAGCAAATCTAGGTTTCTATTCTATTGTACCAATTATTAGTGTTGTGGGATTGAAAAATTGGTCTGAGTTTGATCCTGATGGAAAAGTAGCTCTCGGCTATACAATGGTTTCAACTCCTTACGGATCAATTTTAGCTGATAGATCGTATACGAAGTGGAATTTATCAAATGGTCAGTCATTCTTGATATCACTAGGTATTAACCTCGGTGCATTAAATTCTGTTGGCGTGATTCAACAAACTGATTGGTATAGTTGGTCGCAGAAAAACCCTGAGAATTTTGCGAGGTGGACAACTTCCTTGGTTTATGCTGGAGCACTATTTGGTGGTAAAATTGCGAAAGAAATTGCCCTGAAAAACTCATCAATTACGGAGGGTGATGTAGCATTTTTGAATTTATCAATAGGCTTAGGATATCTGAATAGTTTGGTACTTGGATATGCAATTGAGTTAAATCATTATAAAGATCAGACAATGCTCACAATGGCAGGGGTGAACGGGTTTTTATATTTGGGGAATAAGTTGAATAAAAAATATGGTAGTTTATCGCAAGGTCAAGAAAAAATAGTTGCGCTTGGTGCAGGTGCGGCCTATTTGGCATGGGTTGGTACTGCTTTATTAACAGGCGTTGATTATGGAGAAAGGTCAGCTAGATATTTGGATGCGGCCAGTATCACGGCAGGGTGGTACTTCTCTAGAATAAATATAAGTTCTGACTTTTCAAAAAATGATATCCCAACAAAAAGAAAAAATGAAATGGTACTCGCAGTTAGCCCGATACTATTAAACCAAAATAGAACCTTAGTACCTGGTGTTTCAATTAATCTGAATTTTTAGCTGCCTAATCAAATACCTTATCTTTTATACCACGGTTAATAATATAGTCTTCATATACTATGGATATTTTTCCCTCAACCATATCGCTTTTTTGTTCTAGAGGATTTTGACCAACAATACTGGTGATATCTTTTTTAAGCCAACCAGAGAGTTTTGCATCTTTTATAAAATACTGTACCGTTGAAGCAGAAGGCATAACGTAATTATTATCAACTTTTTTATATGTGTTTGTTATTTCTACTAGTTTAAGTGTATCTAACTCTGTAATTATATTATTTATAACCCAGTTGTTTGTATCTATTTTTACGGTTACAGTTGGCCTGAAACCTAACTTAGCATATTCATTTGGCATTTTAAGTTTTAAACTATCAACAATGACCTCTCCTTTTATGTAAACCTGTCCGTTGTTATTATTTGTAGAAATCAGACGCATGTTTTTTAAATTGTCAAAATTGTCTTTTGGTGATGTAAAAATGCCAGTCTTCGGTAACATCCCAAATCCTCGAGATTTAATCTTGAGCTTGTTTGGTTGCTTGAAAAAAACTTTATACTTTTTTTTAGGCATGCGGAAGCCAGGTACTTTTAACTCAATTTTCATGGTAACCTGGTAATCAGATGCTTTTTCAAATTGTTTCTGGGTTTTATCTACAACCCTATTAACATCATTCAGATAAAGATCATTTGCAAAAATAAATATTGGCGTAAAAAGGAGTATTATTAATCTAGTATATCGCATTTATTAAAATGATAAAATGAAGTAGTTATAAAAATAAATGACCAGAGACCACAAACAATAACTTCCTGAATGTATATGTCTTTGGGCAAAGGGTCATGGAAAGCTGTTAAAAAAAGATCAATATATCCCGTAAATAAATAGGGGTTTAAAAGCTCGAATAATTCTATGGGGATAAACGCTACAGCGGTTCCAATAAAAACAATTGAGATAGTAACAATAATTGGTGTAACGCTGTTTTTTGAAAACGTGCTTATCATAAAGCACAAGCAGGTCACAGTGAGCATTAGAATATTTGACAGCCAAAAACTGAGAAAAAATCTCCAAACCGTATCTGTCGCATCAAGAACCAGCAGACCCTCATGGAATACTACAAGGTCACCATCTCCAATAATTAGTCTACTTATAATTAGTGTATACATTACAAAATAAAACATCATCAGGGTTGTATAAGCCAGGACAATTAGTAGTTTAGATAATAAAACTAAGTTTCTACTAACTGGCCTAGTTAAATACATTCTGAATGTACCTTTGGAATATTCCCCTGATACAATTTCAGAGGCTACAATTGTGCTAAGGAATGGCATGTGGCTAATTAAAATAGCAATAATAATATAGGCAGAGAGATTGCCATTCACGAGACTACCAACAAATATAAAAGAATCAGCTAATTGACCATATAACTTGCTCTCAAGAGATCCGCCTCCATTTTTAACTGCTAGTACAATAAAAGGAATCAAAATTGTAATCAAAAAGAAACTGATGTAGGTCCTTTTTTTGTGTGAGACTTTTATAATTTCATTTATTATTAAGCTCTTAAGCATTAAAAAATTCCAGGAGGTTAGATTGTTTCGTTATTGTTTTATTATCAAAACTGTTTGGATCAATATCTTTAACCATATTTGTTACATTTTGTAGTTTTGTTTTTAAGATTAGGTTTCTATCATCAATGATCTTGAACTGAAAATCTGGTACTTTTTTAAAATCATCTATTGTTTTTTGACTATTATCTGATTGAATAAGGTAGGTGGTGTAACTGTGGTATTTTTCATCTAGTTCAAGTGTAGCTATCTTTTTACCTTTTTGAAGTATAGCAGCATGGGTACAAAGTGAATCAACCTCGCTTAGTATATGGGTGCTAATACATATTGTTTTCCCATTTTTATGCAAGCCATGGATAATTCTACTCATCTCTCGAATTCCAGAAGGGTCTAATCCATTATTTGGTTCATCAAGAATAAGAATTTGAGGGTCATGAAGTAAACACTGAGCTAATCCTAATCGCTGTTTCATACCGTAGCTATAGGTTTTCACCTTATCATTTGCCCTTTCAGTGAGATTTACAGTATCTAAAACTTCATTTATAGCTTCTGTATTTATATTCATCAATCTTGAAAGGATTTTTAAATTATCAAACGCAGATAGATATTCATAAAAGGAGGGGGCTTCAATTAGAAATCCAAAGTCTTTTAGATGCTCATTATTTCCAGATGTACGAAGTTTACCACCAACGTTTAACGTACCATCCCAGGATTGTATTAATCCAGCTAATATCCTCATTAATGTTGATTTTCCGCTTCCATTTGGTCCAAGCAAGCCAAAAATAGAATTCAAAGGTATATCAAGTGATATTCCATCCAGAGCTTTAATGTTTTGGAAGTGCTTGGATACTTCCTTAAACCCAAATGCGGATGATTTCATTTAAGGTCCATTATCTCAAAAACCCCAAAACCTATTTTGGGAGTTTGACCATCGATACTGATACTAAGCTCACTATCAAATCTTGTGTAAAAAGGATCGACCTTCGCAGCACCCATCGCCAACCTTAAAGGATAAGGCATCTTACCCCTTTTAAAAAGATTGGAGTTATCTATGACATTTTTACCTTTAATATTTATTTTGTATCCATCCTCAGTTATCATATCCAGCTCACGAAAAAGTGGTTCATTGTGCTTGTTGTATAGATCAGTAATTCTTGAAGATTTTTTTGTATAAAGACCATCCTGACCGAATCTATTCACGTACACCTTGCTGCTGTCGGCTACGTACAAAATTGGTACGTCATATCCACCGCGTTTATCTGCCATATAAAGAACCGCTGCTACGATGGTTTTATCTTCAATTTCTCCTCTGAACCATACCCAATCATCGAATAAATGTTGAAGAGGGGTATTACCCCAGTTGTGGTCGTGATACCCACTCCCAGAAAGTTTTGATTTTTTGCCATTTATTGTAAGTTCACCATCTATTTTCCCATTTGGAACAGCAGAAAGCCAAGCAAAATAATCATTTCCAGCTTTGATGATTCCATCCTGTGGCCTATATGGGTCCATATTTGATTTAAGAGTTAAATCAAAACCAACACCATCAAAATCGTCAGGGTCAATAGTAATACTGTAGTTTTTAAGATTACCTACGAAGGTGTTGCCGCCATACCTAACATCACAACTATCTGATGAGAAAGAAACTTGCCTTGATTTAAAGTATTTTAATTTAAAAAAATCGTTTCCCTCAGGGTCTCTATAATTAAATCCTATAAAATATTGATTTCCAATAAAATGAACTTTCCAAAAGTAGGTTACTAATACAGATCCATCATCTAGTTTTGCATCAAAATACCACCACTCAAATTCATTTCTATCTCCTGATGTTCGAAGACCGTCTTCCCACAAGCTTACATTGGGTCCTAGTTCATTAGGTTGATTCGTTGAAAACTTTGGAACGCTATTTGGCCCAAAATATAATCTTGAGCATGAGGGTGTTGTAAGCAAAACTAATGTAAACAAAAAACCGATACTAATTGATTTCCTCATGAGGCTATCCACTGAAAATCGATTGGGTCTTTTAATACATCACAAAGTAATCTTTTATGGCCTAGATGATGTAGCCTAAGTATCTCGATAGTAGAAATTTCAATTGATACTCTGGAAAAATTTTCAAATCCATTCATTTCACTAGAAGTATCATTTATAATTTTTGATTTTGGGATATTTCCACTTGGAGGTACTTCTCCTTGATAACATTCTCTGCTATCTTTATTAAGATTACTCCATAACGTATTTAAAAGATTTTGGTCTTTGCAAATTGTTGCATTACCATGAATTCGTAATTGAGTTCTTTTTTGAGTACTATAAAAAAGTGCAGATATGGCGGGATTTGATTTGACTTGGCTATACTTGGGACTTCTAGTATCAGTATGAAAACTTATTTGGTATTTTTTAATAATAAAATCTCGAAGAACCACTGTTCTAATTTCCGGGACCTTATCATTTACAGTGGCAATGGTGAATAGATGGTAATCGTGGCCAGCATCCTTTACAGCAGAATGCAAATCATTGAGTTCCTCTTTAAAAATTTCATCTGGTTTATTTTGATGGAAAGACATTAATGAAAACTAATTATGATATGCCATTTAGGATAAATACTATTTTAAATTCATATCTCAGTTTATTTTATTATTTTAACAATACGTGATTAGGTCATTAAAAATGAAAAAATATATTTTGCTCATAATGTTTATTAGTGTATGTAGCGGAGCAGATTACTTCGTATCTGTTCAAGGGAGTGATGAGAACCCAGGTACAATAGACTCACCTTTTCTAACTATTCAAAAGGCAGCTGATATTGTTGAAGGTGGTGATGTCATTAACATAATGGAAGGATCATATCGCGAGCAAATAACCTTAGATGGTGTGTCAGGTTCAGATGGTGCGCCCATATTATTTAAATCATTTGATAATGATAGGGTGGTAATTGATGGGACCAAGTTAATATCTACTGCTTGGACTGCTCATCAAGGAAATATATGGAAAACTCAGATTGATTTTGATATATGGCAGCTATTTCTTGATAGAAAAGAGCAGGTGATGGCAAGGTGGCCAAATGCAAATTTTGATGATGGCAGTATATGGGATAAAGAAAACCACTGGGCTCATGGTACAATGGATCAATCCCAAGAACCAGCATATGAGAATGGTACTTTAGTAGATAAACCTCATGGGGATGTCGACCTTTCTTCAATTGGTTTTAGCGTGGTTGATGCAATTGCGATTTTGAATGTAGGATCTTTTAGAACCTGGACGAGAAAAATTAATACTCACTCAGGAAACACTATTACCTATGATCTTGTACCTGATAACGAGTGGAAAGTAAAACACCACGATTATTACCTTGAAGGAAAAATAGAATTTTTAGATAGCGAAGGAGAGTGGTTTTTCGATACTTCAGATAAAATGCTTTATTTTTGGCCACCTCAGGGTCAAGATCCAAACGAATTAAGTATTAGAGGAAAAGTACAAAGCTATGCTTTTAATATTTCGAATTCTGATTATGTGGAAATTCATGGATTAGAATTTTTTGGAACAACATTTCAATTTGATAACTGCGATTATTCAAAAGTAGAGAATTGCAACTTATGGTACCCAAGTTGCCATAAGAGAATGCTAGGTATTACTGATACTCAACCAGATATGTCTGTATTCAGGTCCAGTAGTTATTGCAAAGTATCAAAGAGCGCTTTTAGATATACAGATGGATCTGCGTTAGAGATGTATTCTCACAATAACACAATCGAAGACTGTTATTTTTATCATATTGATTACAGTGTTACGGATCTAAATAGTTTGATGACCACGATTCAAATGGGTGGCGCAAATAATATTATTCGAAGAAATACAATGCATAAGTTGGGTGCTTCGGCCACATTAAACCCTGGCGATGCTAGTTTGATTACTCTTAATAATATTTCAGATACTGGCCATATGCAAGGTGATGGAGCAATGGTTCAGGTAATGACTGGTCAAGCGCCTGGAACGGAAATCAGTTACAACTGGCTCCATAGTTCAGTTAAATACGGAGCAAGGTTCGATGGTAATGGCACAGGCAACAATGGTATTATGCATCACAATGTTATGTGGGGACTTGGAAACAGTGGCATTATGGCAAAAGGATTTGAGTTTAAGATATTTAATAATACAGTCATTGATGGTCCTGAAAATAAGAATGATATCCTTATCATGATTGAACAGGGCGGAAATGAGGGCACGCTTACACATAATAATGTTGCTGATAGGATATCTGGACACAGAAGCGGATCCTATGAGGATCACCCTGTTCCTGGAATTTACACACACAATGTCAACGGTTATGAGATCGGTAGAAGTGTGCGAGGTATGCTAATAGACCCTGATAACTTAAACTTTAGGCCGCACCCTGACTCTGCTTTAGTAGATGCAGGTCTAGTAATTGAAGGTTTCACAGATGGCTATGTTGGTACTGCACCTGACATTGGCGCCTATGAGTATGGAGCAGAAATGTGGGTACCAGGAATTACCTGGGATTTATCACAAAAATTTGGAGATGAGTTTATTGAGCCGACTCTCAGTATTACAGATAATAGTTTAAATATTAAGGTTGCCATTGTCAGTAATTCTAACATTGCCACTAAAGAATTGGTTGCAGCGCAATTAAATGATGATACCTATTTTGACTTTTCTGCGGTCACTTTGACTTTAGACCAAGCAGATGAAATTTCGGAAATCTCTGATTATGATGTTATAATTATTGGTGGTTCAGGACATGGAGATGGAGGATATAATACATGGTCATATAATTTTTTTCCTAACTTGAATACATATTTGCAAAATGGTGGTGGTATACTCAGTTTAAGCTGGTTTCTTTTTGAGACAAGAACATATTATCTTGGTAATGCTGATCTAGCCGCGATTACTCCTTACGTGCAGGATGCGGGTTATCAATATCAACAACCAGGGCAAATTTCTATAGTCCAAAATGACCATCCAGTGACCAATGGTATCTCAAATTTTACTCCAACCTGCAATTATACTGAGTATGCAACCGCTATAGATCAAGGAGCTGAAAAGTTAGGTGGTTTTAATAATATTGATGATGCTTATCCTATAATCGTTCATGATCATGGTAATAATGGTAGAACGGGATAT
>CACEHW010000001.1 GCA_902559415.1 uncultured Fidelibacterota bacterium | reverse complement strand
TGGATATTGTAGATTCTGCTAATAGCGTTATTAAAAAAATTGATTTATTAAGAAAATAAATTTATTACAATGCATCAAAAACCAATCGAAACTGGATCTCTAGAAGTAATTTGTGGAAGTATGTTTTGTGGAAAAACAGAAGAGCTTTTAAGAAGACTAAGAAGAGCGAGGATTGCAAAACTTAGTGTAATTGCTTTCAAACCAAAAATTGATAATCGCTATAGTAAAAATATGATTGTAAGCCACGATAAAAATTCTTTGGATTCCATTGCTGTTGAAAATACAAAAACATTATTTGATATGGGATCAGAGTATGACGTTGTTGGTATAGATGAAGCACAATTTTTTAGTGATGACCTACTTAATACTTGTAAAAACTTAGCAAAAAATAAAACCAGAGTTATTGTTGCAGGTTTAGACACCGATTATAAAGGGTTACCTTTTGGTCCAATGCCACTAATTATGTGCGAGTCTGATTATTTAGATAAATTAACAGCTATATGTATGCAATGCGGAAAAGACGCAACATATACCCAAAGAATCACCAAACAAACTCAACAAGTTGTTATTGGAGAAACTGATACATATGAAGCTCGTTGTAGAAGTTGTTTTAATCCTCCAAGCGTATAAACTATGGAACAATACACAGGTATTTTAGGAATTATAGTATTATTGAGTATTTCATTTTTACTTTCTAATAATAGATCCTTAGTTGACAAAAATATAATTTTTTGGGGATTAGGGTTACAATTCTCTTTTGCATTTATAATATTAAAAACATCATTTGGAGAAAGATTATTTTTCTACTTTAATATTTTCATCGTAAAACTAATTAGTTTTGCTGACGCTGGGAGTGATTTTTTATTTACATCATTCATCCCTGAAGTAGGGTATGATCAGGCATTACTTAATTTTGCCTTTCGAGCTTTACCCGTAATAATATTTTTTTCTAGTTTAATAGCTGTTACTTACCATCTAGGAATAATTCAATTTGTTATAAAAAATATTTCTCTTTTGATGGAAAAAACTATGAAAACAAGTGGAGCAGAGACACTAAGTATATCCGCAAATATTTTTGTCGGTCAAACTGAGGCTCCTATTTTGATAAGACCATATATATCACTAATGACTAAATCAGAGTTAATGGCTGTTATGGTAGGTGGGTTTGCAACAGTTGCCGGAAGTGTAATGGCGCTTTACGTTGCCTGGCTTAATAATATTCCAGATATAGCTGGTCACTTATTAGCTGCCTCTGTAATGTCAGCTCCTGCCGCATTAATGGTAGCCAAAATTATTTACCCTGAAACCAAGTCACTAAAAACCATTAATTCTAATAAAATTAATTTGAAGTCAAATGATAATAATATTGTAGATGCTGTTGGCAGAGGGGCAACGGAGGGTCTTAAGCTTGCAGCGAATGTTGCCGCAATGTTAATTGCTTTTATTTCAATGGTTGCAATGATTAATTTTGTACTTGGTTTATTAGGAACTTCAATGCAAGAGATATTAGGACTACTATTTAAACCTCTGGCATGGACTATGGGAATCCCATGGAAAGATGCAGAAATAGTAGGTACTTTAATGGGTGAAAAGATAGTACTCACTGAGCTCATTGCTTTTAGAGATCTAAGCGATTATGTTACAAAAAATATTCTTTCAGAACGATCTATTATTATCACAAGTTATGCTTTATGCGGGTTTGCAAATTTTGGTTCTATCGGTATCCAATTAGGTGGAATTGGCTCGATGGCTCCTGAACGCAAAAAAGATTTATCAAGGATAGTTTTTAAGGCTATGCTTGGAGGGGCGATTGCCTCTTGGTTAACGGCTTCCATTGTGGGGATAATAATTTAAAAATGTCTTTTAAAATAATACTAATGGGCCCTCCTGGCGTTGGAAAAGGGACACAAGCATCAATCTTAAAGGACCATTATGAAATACCACATATATCAACTGGAGAAATACTTCGAAAAGAAATAGCATTGAACTCTGGAATTGGAAAAATATCAAAAAAATATATTAATGACGGACTCTTCGTCCCAGATGAAATACTAATTGAAATAATTCAAGATTACCTTATTAAATTTAAAAATAAGGAAGGATATATTTTAGATGGTTATCCAAGGAATCTTCAACAAGTTGAAGACCTAGAAATATTATTAAAAAAATTAAATCAATCTATCGACGTTGCAATCAGCATTACTGCAAAAAAAGAAGAACTTATAAATAGATTAATTAAACGAAGAAAAGATACTGGCAGAAGTGATGATGCTATAGGAATAATTTCAAAACGGCAAGATGTATACTGGGATCAAACTGCCCCAATTATAAAACACTACAGGGGAAAAGGTATGTTAAAAGAAGTTGATGGTTTAGGTACAATAGAAGAAATAACAAAAAGAATCATAAATACTATATAATAAAATGCTAAAAATTGGTTTAACTGGAGGTATTGGATCAGGGAAAAGCGAAGTTAGTAAGTTTTTTCATTCTTGGGGTGCTTATATTTTTGATGCAGATAAAGAAGCCAAAGATATTATAAAAAATAATATAGATGCCCAGAAAGAAATAATTAAAGAATTTGGAAGCGATGTAGTCGACCTAGATCAAAATATAGACAAACAAAAACTAGCTAGAGTTGCCTTTCAAGATGAATTTCATCAACTAGCTTTAAATTCTATAATTCACCCACATGTTTTTAGAAAAATTGATAAAGTATTTGAAAAAATCAAATTAGACAATAAACATAATTGTTTTGTTGTTGATGCCGCACTTATTTACGAATCCGGTGCAGACACACATATGGATTATGTGATAGTTGTAACTTCACTAATTAGATTTAGAACAGAGCGAGTCATGTCTAGGAATAATATTACTAGAGATGATTTTCTTAAGCGTGTATCTTTACAATGGTCAGACGAAGATAAAGAGCATTTGGCAGATTATATTATCCACAATAATGCAGATTTAAAAACACTTGAACAAGAATCAAAAAAAGTTTTTGATTCCATCATATAGCATTATTTTTTATATCTCCTCAGAGATTTTGGTTTATCAAAAATCTCCTTAAAAACTATTCCTGTTTTTATAGGATCTTCTAAATTAATCAATCTCGCTAGTTTATTATTTCTGCTTTTATGTTTTCTTTTCTTTAGTGTTTGAGATGGTGAAAAAGTCACCTCACCTTCAACCTTTTTAATGGGAGCTTGAACGGGGACATCAACCTGTTCATCTTCAATATTTTGAATTAATTCATCATCTTGAGGTGATATAATATCTTGCTCATAAGATAATGTATTGTCTTTCGGTTTTTTATTATCGTCACCAATTAAGGCATCTAAAATTCCTTCTCCAAAATCTACTATGCCTCCAGACTCCCAATCATCTTGACTTTCAATTTGATCCCGTGCCCTATCTCTTTGCTTTTTTTTCATCCAGCCAAAAAAAGCATATAGGAGCATTAAGAATAACCAATTACTCATATTAATTTATCCAGCCAATTATGATTTACTTATCGTCAACGCCAGAGTCTTCAGCACTATCATTTGTTCTGGTTGAAGAATCAGCTATTGAATCTCTCATCCCAGTATCCGCTTTGATATTATTCATATTGTAGTAATCAAAAATGCCTAAATTTCCTTCTCGAAAAGCTTGAGACATTGCTTTTGGCACTTCAGATTCTGCCTCAACTACTTTAGCTTTCATTTGTTGTACCTTGGCTTGCATTTCTTGTTCTTCTGCAACTGCCATAGCTCTTCTAGTTTCTGCTTTTGCTTGAGCAACACGTAAGTCTGCTTCAGCCTGATCTGCTTGCAATGACGCACCTATATTTTTCCCAACATCTAAATCAGCAATATCAATCGATAAAATCTCAAAAGCAGTTCCTGAGTCTAACCCTTTATTTAATACTGACTTTGATATACTATCTGGATTTTCTAATACATCTGAATATGTCAAAGCTGATCCAATAGCACTAACTATACCTTCCCCTACTCTAGCAATTATTGTGTCATCAGTTGCTCCACCAACAAGTCCAGGAATATTTGTTCGGACAGTCACTCGAGCTCTAGCTTTAAGCTCAATCCCATCCTTAGCGACAGCAGATAAATATCCATCTACAGGAGCATTAATGACTTTTGGATATACACTAGTTTCAACTGCAGACTTAACATCTCTTCCTGCTAAATCAATAGCTGTAGCAATTTCAAAAGGTAATTGGATTTTTGCTTTATCAGAAGCAATCATGGCAGAAACAATATTTTCCACATTGCCGCCCGCTAAATAATGAGTTTCTAACATGTCGGTACTTATATGATCTAAACCCGCTTTATGAGTATTTATTACACCATCAACAACAAGCCTAGGAGATATTTTTCTTAGTCGCATTCTAATTAAATCAACTATTCTTATTCTTCCTAACCCCAAAGAAACAACAGCCTGGACCCACATTCCAAGTGGAACAAAATAAAAGAAGAGGACAAGAAATAAAATTATTACAATTAAAAAAGCTCCTTGAACTAACGGCATATAAACTCCTTATTTTAAATACTATAAATTATTATTTTTTACGAACTACAACTCTATTACCATCTACAGATAGTATGACTACTTTTTCATTTTTATCAATGAAGTTACCCTCACTTAGAGCAAAAACCCTCTCTTTACCTACGTTAATCCATCCTGATGGATGTAAATCTGTTTCTGTCAATGCTTCTTCACCAACATATTTTTCCCAACCAAAGCTTGCAACATAACCATCTTCTTTCTTCTGAATATCAGGAGAAGTTAAATTCCTCCAAAATTTCGTTTTTGTCATAGCTCTAAAAAGTAAAACTAATCCAACCAACCCTCCGATTATGCCAATAATTAAACCATTTGAAGCTTGGCTCAAAACTTCCTCTCCGACAGGAACATCAGGGAGTAATAATAGGTAAAGACCCCACAAAATAAAAATAATTCCCGCTACTCCAGCAACACCAAATCCTGGAAATACAAATGCCTCTAGCATTAAAAAAAACATACCCAATAGTACAACTAAGAGATCACTCATCGTTGCTAATTCAGCTATGTATGAAGCACTAAGAGATAAAATTAAACAAATCAGACCTACCGAGCCAGGGATCCCCCATCCTGGACTTTGAAGCTCGAACAAAATTCCTAAGAAACCAAATGTTGTTAACAAAGATGCAACCACAGGATTTGTAAGAAAACGAACAAAGTTTTCAGACCAATTCTCTGTAGTTTTATTTACAACTAAATTTGAGAAACCTAAAGTATCTAAAACAGCTTCAAAATTTTCAATTGAAGCATCAGCTATTTTATATTTTAAAGACTGTTCTGTAGTTAATGTAATTAAGTTACCCTGCTTTCTACCTTCAATATCATCTACTGTAACCGTATCACCATTAATTACAAGATAATATACTTTTGTCTTAATCGTATCAACAACTTCACCGTCATTGATGAATTCTTTTATAACCTTGTTCGGAAACTCTAATTCTTCATCAACCATACCTCTAGCAATATATTTATCTCTGCCTCTTTTTTCTGCAGTTGCAGCCATTTCTTCACGCATGTAGCTAATAACTTTTTCGCTAGCTTTATTCCCCTGCATATCCACTGCAGTTGTTGCCCCAATAGTTGCACCCCCAGCCATGAATACTTTTTCACAGGATAATGAAATTAGTGCACCAGCTGAGATTGCACGTTTATTTATAAAAGCAACTGTTGGAACCTTTGAATCTAATATTGCATCTTTAATCTGCGTGGCAGCATCAACACGACCGCCAAAAGTATTAACTTCGAAAATAATGGCCTTTGCATTATTTTCTTCCGCTTCTGCAATTGAACGTTCAATGAATGGGGGTAACCCTAAATCAATTGTTCCTTCAATAGGAATATGATATACCGTATTTGCTAAAGATATACCAGATGCTATGCAAAAATAAATTATAATACGTTTCATATACTTAAATTTGACTATAGATGATGCAACTTGTCTAATAATATTCATTAAAAAATTATAAAACAACATTTTGACTTTATATCATAGAATAACATACAACGCGTTTAGTGTTTTGAGTAGTATTTTAAAAATATTGTCAGCGAGAAAGCTCCATATAATAAGTCAAAATATTGCTAGTATACTTTTTAACTACATTCCTAAACGGAAAAATACTGCATTAAAAAATCTTAAAATAGCCTTCCCAGATAAATCAGATGAATGGAGAAATACCACGCTAAAAAAATGTTATAGTTTTTTTACCTATAATTTTTTACAATTCTTAGCATTCCCATTTGACCCCAGATCTATTGAAATAGAAGTTGTTGGTAAAAAATATTTAAATAATGCAATGAATGGAAATAATGGAACTGTTTTAGTCTCTGCACATTTTGGTTCCTGGGAAATTTTAGGGTATTGGTTTGGAATAAATAACTATCCTCTTGTGGGCATCGCTCAAAAACAAAAAAATAAAGGAGCCAATTTATTTTTTGAAGAAAAACGACAATTAAGTGGAATTAAACAAGTCTATAGAAAATCAAGCATGGATTCTTTATATGAAATTTTAGATGCGAACAAAATTCTAGGTTTAGTAAGTGACCAAGATGCAAGGGGGAAAGGTGTTTTCGTAGATTTTTTTAATAAGCCGGCTTCAACACATAAAGGAGCAGCCTTATTTCATCTCAATACAAATGCTTCACTAATATTTGGCATATGCGTTCAAAAAGATATAGAAAAATATCAAGTTGAGTTCATCCCTATAAAACCAAATAAAAAATCTGCTGAAGACATCACTCAGCTTTATACAACTATAATTGAACAATCTATTAAAAAATATCCGGAACAATATTTTTGGTTTCATAATAGATGGAAAACAAAGCAATAAAATGAAAATAATTAATTGGAAAGATAAAGAGGCGCTAAAAATTGCTTCAAAAATTATTAATAGTGGAGGAGTTTTGGTCTACCCAACCGACACTATTTATGGATTTGGCGTGAATGCACAAGATCCGATCGCAATTGATAAGTTAAATACTATTAAAAATAGGACAGGGCCAATTAGCGTAATTGCACCAAGTAGAGAAACTGTATCAACTTGGCTAAACGTTAAAGAAGAAGAAAAGCTACATGCTACTAGTCATTTGAATGCTCAAAATACAATAATATACCCGGTGAGAAAAAATATTGTTCATGAGAAAATTATGGGTCCCAATAACACGCTTGGCATTAGAATCCCAAACCATCCATTTTGCAATTTAATATCAAATTCATGCAATGCACCAATTACAACTACAAGCGTTAATAGGACTGGAGAATCTCCAAAAAATAATGTGGATGAAATTCTTAATTCTTTTCCTACGGAGATAGACCTAATAATTGAAGATGGAGATTTAATTAATGCAGCTTCAAAAATTTATATATATGACACTGATGGTTTAAAAAATATCAGATGAGGATTTTATTTCTTTTAATTTTTTCGGCTATTTTTGCAAATGATCGATCATGGGATGAAAAGTTGCTCTATAGCGCTTCTTTTGGTGGCATAGATGTTGCTACAGCAACTCTAAAATCAAAAAAAATTAAAAACATCGAAAACCAAGACATTCTAAGAATTGAATTCAAAGCTAAATCAAAACCATCATTGAAATATATTTTCCCAATAAATGATAAAATAATTGTTGATGTTGATTTAAATACATGGCAACCACTGAAAGTTGAAAAAAAAATAAGAGAGGGGAGTTATAAACAGAATTCTCTTTCCTCTTTTGATCATAAAAATAATATTTTCATTTATAAGAAAGATAGCATATCCTATGAAGGTGAGATATTTAACCCATATTCGTTAATATATTATTTTAGAACGCTAGATTTTCCTTCTGATTCAAATTATAAAATTCAAGTCGTCGATAATAAAAAAGTGACACCGTTAAAATTTTTCACTGACAAAAAAGTAGAGGTAGAAACTGCGTTTGGTAAATTTTATGCTAATAAGATTTGGCCAAAAAAAATAAATGGGGAACCATTTAAAAATGCTGGTAAAATAACTATATGGGTTTCTGATAAGGATAAACTACCAATAATTATAAATTTAAAAATGAAGTTTGGGTCGTTAAATCTTGAATTAGAAGAAGTTAATTAAATAGCCTTCCTATATCATTAAACATTACCGTGAACATTAGCCCTAATAATAGAACCATACCAATTTGCTGAATCACCATCCTGGACTTAATACTTAGAGGACGCCTAATTATCGTTTCTATTAAAATTATAAATATATGACCACCATCTAGACCAGGTACTGGCAGAATATTTAGAAATGCTAAGTTAATACTAATAAGTGCCATAAAATTAAAGAGAGGTATCCATCCAGCTCTTGCCGTCTCACCAGCGATTTGTCCAATCATAATTGGACCACCAAGATCTTTTAGTGTTGCTTGGCCACTAGCTAGCATTTTAAATGTGAGTGTTATTAATCCAAAACTTCTAATCGTGTTAAAAAATCCTCTTGATACAGAATTATTGAATGAGGCTGGTAAATAAACATACTGAGGTGAAATACCAATACCTCCGATAGTATCTATACCGCTCTCACTTGGTATCGGTATTTCGTATGTATCAAAAGAAAAATTAAAATTTTTATCACCTCTAAGAACTTCAATTTCTACTCCTGTATTTGGAATTGGTCTTAATATTTTTACTAAGTCGCTCCAATTATATACTTCAATACCATTAATACTTGTGATTTCATCTCCAATCTCTAAACCAGCTATTTTAGCTGGACTATTTTGAGCAAAAGCGCCTATAAATGATCCTTCATTTGCTTCAGGGATTCCTTGAAATAAAGTAATCCCTGTAAAAATCACAAATGCAGTTATAATATTCATTATAACTCCTGCACTCAATATCCATATTTTTTGAAGTACCGTTTTACTAGAAAACTCGTCTGAAGAACCAGTAATCTCAGTATCAAAACTTTCATCAAGCGATCCAGCCATTTTAACATATCCACCAAGCGGTATTAATGCAATTACATATTCTGTATTCGTTCCTTTTCTTCCTTTGATTCCAAGGTGAGTACTAAAGATAGGAAGCCATTTTAAACTACCTCCCTTATACCGAAAAAAGAAAAAAGTGATATCGAACCCACCATCAATTGAAGTAATAGTGAAAAACCTAGGAGGAAACCCTATAGAAAACTTTTCTACTCTTACACCAACTGATCTCGCCGCAAGGTAATGACCCAATTCATGTACAAAAACAAGTATCCCGATAACGAGAGCTGTTGACCAAATAAATATCATAATATCTTCAAATGTAATCTAGTTGAGATGTTCCAAATTAATCAAAATTCTTTACAAAATCTTTCGTCCAAAAATCAAGGTCTTTAAGGTTACTTAGATTTGGGTTTTCATCCCATTCATGATTTTTCATAGCTGACTCTATTATCTTTGGGATATCTGTAAATTTAATTTCATCTTTAAGAAATCTAAATACACTATAGTCATTAGCAAAATTCAAAACAGCTGGGGAAGATCCTTTTTTTTCTAAAGCATCATAGGCTAGTGAAAGACAAGGAAATCGCTCAAAGTTTGGAGCTTCAAATGTTAGATCACTAACTTCTTTAAAATCTAACCTTTCCCAATTTGATGAGAAATGTCTAGGATACGTTAAAGCATATTGTATAGGAATTTTCATATCAGGCACACCTAATTGTGCTTTAACTGAACCATCTTTAAATTGCACCATTGAATGGATTATTGATTGCGGATGAACAACAATTTCTATATTGGAAGAATCTATATTAAACAACCAATGGGCTTCAATCACTTCTAAACCCTTATTCATCATTGTCGCTGAATCAATAGTTATCTTCTGACCCATTACCCAATTTGGATGCTTTAGAGCATCATTTTTAGTAATTGATGAAAATGTATCAATTGGTCTTGTTCTAAATGGGCCACCACTCCCAGTGAGAATTATTTTTTCTATATCTTTTTCATTTTCACCAAATAAACATTGCCATATAGCTGAGTGTTCACTGTCAACTGGGAATAAATTTGCACCTGATTCTTTCATTGCACTGTAAATAAGATCGCCTGCGACAACTAAACTTTCTTTATTTGATAAAGCTACATCAATACCATTTTGCAATGCTGCGAGAGTTGGCTCCATTCCAGATGCTCCTACTAATGAATTTAGTACAAGATCCACCTGTCTATCTCCAGAATGATCTAATAACTTATTTCTGCCTGAAAATATATTAATATTAAAACCCTGCAATCCTATTTTAACTTTTTCAGCAGCTTCTTCATCTATCATTGTAATGGTTTGTGGTAAAAACTCTTTCCCCTGATCGATCATTTTTGTGTAATTAAGGTTTCCCGTTAAGTGTACAATCTTAAACTTCTCTGGCATATTCCTTATCACACTAAGAGCATTTACACCTATTGAACCAGTTGAACCTAATATTGATATTTTTCTCATTATTAAAAACCTTTAACTAAAGCTAATTGAAAAAGTTGATTCTTTGAACTTATCTGTGATGATGCAGATACATTAAAAGTTTTATAAGGAATAATGATAGCTATACTAATACAGTTTAAATCTCCTTCAATTTTTTTCGGTAATTCAATTGAAGAAAAATATGAGTTACTAATGTAATAATTAATTCCGAACCCTAAAAAAATATCATAGAAAGATTTTTGCAATCGTTTATCAATATGAAACAAAGTTGATACCACCCTAAAATCATTAATACCGTTTAATGCGGATTTTTGAAATGAAACAACCCAATCTTGATCTTCGCCAGAAATATAATGTAAGCCGGCCCCTATTATTTGAGGAGATTCTTCATCCAAGTGAACCCCAAAAAACTTTCCTGATACCATTAAATTATCTGTAGGTTTTAAACCAAACTGAAAACTAGGTAAAACCCAATTTAAACCATTGATCTCTTTTAAAAATAAAGATTGACCATACTTTAAATATAATTTGTATTTATTTAATCTTAGAATATTAATGTGGCCTGAAAGCCATAAAGAAGAAGACGTCGCAACTTTTTCAGCGTGTCCTCGTATGTTCTGTTCAGCAATCTCTTCATAACTAAAATTGGCACTCTGACAAAAAATTATCGAAAAGGAAAAACAAAAAAACCCTAATATGGTTTTCATTATTTTATATTATTCCTCTTTCACTATGTTTAATAAAATTGATTATGGTTTCGGAGTTTTTTTGAGAACTCAATTCATTTTTTATCTTTACCAAATTATCGCTGCGATTACTTTTTGATCTGAAATAGATATTGTAAATATTCTTAATATCTTTTCTATCTTGCATAGAGAATCCTCTTCGTTTTAACCCAACATTATTAATACCACTATATTCTAGAGGAGACCCCGCAGCTAAAATGAAAGGAGGAACATCTTGTGTTACTAAACCACCGGCGCCCACAAAAGCATGTGCCCCAACATTACAGAACTGGTGTACTAAAACGCCACCACTTAAAATAACCCAATCAGAAATGTTTACATGCCCACCTAGCGTAGTGAGGTTAGACATGATTACATGATTACCAACGATACAATCGTGAGCTACATGTACAGAGGCCATTAATAAGCAATCTGAACCGATAACTGTTTTACCTAATGCTGAGGTACCTTTATTTACCGTAACAAATTCTCTTATTACAGTACGATCACCAATATGTAAAAAAGTTTCTTCATTATTATACTTTAAATCTTGTGGGATGGCACCAATTGATGAAGAATGAAAAATAGTACAATCTGTTCCAATTGTAGTACCTGTTGAAATTGTTACATTATTGCCAATAGATGTGCCTCTTCCAATCACCACCCCAGGTTCAATTACTGTAAATGCTCCAATAGAAATATTTTCACCTAGTTGGACTGTAGAATCAACAACAGCTGTAGAATGAATATTTTGTGAAATATTAAACCTCTACACGATCAACTAAATTTGATGATATTTTTGCTTGTACAGCTAACTGACCATTAATTTTTATAGTACCATCAAATTTATATAAGGTAAGTTTCTTTGATACTAACCTAATATTTATGTTAAGAGTATCACCAGGGACAATCAAGCGTCTATAACGCACTTTATCTACCCCCGAGATAAACATGTTTTTTTTAAGAGGGTCATCTAATTCATGCAACATAAGAAATGCTGTAGCTTGAGCCATCGACTCTAGAGACAAAACTCCTGGCATAACAGGCTGTCCTGGGAAATGTCCTTGAAAAAAAGGTTCATTAATCGTGACATTCTTAATCGCATTAACGTATTCACCTTGTTTTACTTCATCAATCCTATCAATTAATACGAAAGGATACCGGTGAGGCAGAATTTTAATAATATCTTGAATATTATAGGCATTTTTAATCAAACTTTCACTCATACCTTATCACCTTTTTCCTAATTCTTCTAATTCTTTAGCATAAACTTTTTTTAATTTTTTTACAAATTCAACATTACTCGCATGCCCAGCTCTTGCAGCAGTTATATGACCAATGATTGGAACACCAAGAAGGGCCATATCTCCAATTAAATCAAGAGTTTTATGGCGAACAGGTTCATTTTTAAAACGAAGAATCTTACCATTTAAAAGACCATTAGAGCCTTTGGCTATTGCTTCCTCTATACCGAATAAATCTCGCAATCGATTAATTTCAATTTTATCAATTTTTTTATCAATAATTACTAGAGCATTATCTAATCCTCCACCTTTTATTAGTCCCTGTTCTTTAAGCATCTCTATTTCACTTAAAAAACAAAATGTTCTTGCCGGAGCAACTTCGAAAGCAAAATCTTCTTCCATATTATAAATTGCTTCATATTGTGTACCTAATGCAGGTAAAGGATATTCAACTAAAAAAGTGACTCTAAAGTTATCACTGGGTATGACATGAATGTCTATGTCTCTGTAGTAATCTGTATAATTAACAGCACGTGTTATCTTTAAAACTTTTCTTTTTTCTTTCTGTTTTTTTATACCAGCATCCAATAATGCACCAACAAAATCTTTAGCGCTTCCATCCATCACAGGCGTTTCTTTATTATTGAGTTCTATCATAACGTTATCAATTCTTAAACCATTAACTGCTGCAAGGGCATGTTCAACGGTGTGAATACGCACATCATTTTGTTCAATAGTTGTTCCTCTTGAAATATCAACAACATGATCTATATCTGCTTTTATTTCAGGTGAATCTCTTATGTCAGACCGCACAAACCTAATTCCGTAATTTTCAGGAGCAGGGTGAAATGTTATAACACTATCAACTCCAGTATGTAAACCAACGCCTTTACAGGACTTTGAAGTACTAATAGTTCTTTGTCTTCTGTGCATATTTTAATTGCTTCTAGAATTTTGAATTAAATTATTTAACTTCTTTTTTATTAATAAAACTTCACTATGTACTGCATCTCTTTTATGTTGCTCTCTAATTGGCCTAGCTGGATAGCCGCCATACATTTGATTTCCTTTAAGGGATTTTGTAACACCTGATTTAGCTGCAATAATTGAGTTTGAACCAACTTCAACATGTGGGACAATCCCTGCTTGCCCTCCCATTTTGCAATTATCTCCTACTTTAGTGCTACCAGCTATACCAACTTGAGCAGTAATTAAACATCCTTTACCAATTTGAACATTATGGCCAATATGAACCAAATTATCAATTTTACTCATATCTCCTATTATAGTTTCTCCAATAGTGGCCCTATCAATTACTGTGTTAGCTCCAATTTCAACATCGTCCCCTATAATAACTCTACCTGTTTGAGGTATCTTAAAATGTTCATTATCCCCAGGAACAAACCCAAACCCATCACATCCAATAACTACAGAACCATGTATAATTGAGCGCTTTCCAATGATTGTAGTATCATAAATAACCACATTTTGAAATATTTTACAATCAGGCCCAATTCTTGAATTCTTTCCAACAAAAACATTAGCACCTATAAAAGTATTTTCTCCTAAGTCCACTCCAGCTTCTATAACCGCACCAGCTTCTATTGTTACATCCTTACCAATTTTCACGGATGAATCAATAATAGACTTAGGATGAACTTTTTTTATAAAAGATTGTTCAGGAAAAAACATAGTTAATACCTTTGCAATCGCCAATTGAGGATTGTCTACTACTATCCCATTCTTTCCTTTAATTAGTTTTTCGTCTGATACAATCATTGCAGATGCAGAAGTAGTTTCAAGATATTTATTATACATCTTATTTCCTAGAAACGTAATACTGCCTTTTTTAGCATTTTGTATTTCAGCTACTTCAAAAATCTCAATGGTAGAGTCGCCATAAACAGCTCCATTAATGAACATAGCAATTTCATTTAAACTAAACTTCAATTACTATCTATTTTGCTGTATCTAGTTTTCTAAGCTCATGAAGAACATCATCTGTAAGGTCATATTTAGGTTTATAATATAGTAACCCAACTGATGCATCAATTATATAATCATAGCCACCATTAATAGCTACTTTATCGACAGCTTTTTTTACTTTACCAAGTATATCATATTCCATTTGTGCTTGTTTGCGCATCAATTCCCCTTGCGGCCCAACTTTCTCAGCCTGGTAAGTTTGGATTTGTTTTTCAGTCTGCTCTATCTCTTGTTTAATACTCTCACCTTTATCAAGTGACATAAGCCTTTTAACTTCATAATCTTGTTTTAAACTATCAAGTTTTTTAACCCTTTGGTCAAACTCAAATTGTACTTTTCGATATTCAAGCTGTAACTGAGATTCTGCCTCTTTAAATTCTTCGTATTCTCCACGAATTCTTTCTGACAATATGTATCCAATTTTTAATTGCGCACTTAAACTAGCGGTCATACCAGTTAGTAATACGCATAATATTATTATTCTCTTCATTATACCCATCTACTCCTTAATTAATTTTAAAATTGTTGTCCTATAGTAATTGATGACTTCCATCCTTCCGCTTGGCCATCACCATTAAGATCATCAAATCCATAACCAAAATCAAACCCAAGCTTCCCAATCATTGGCATAAAAAATCTTATCCCTACTCCTGCAGAACGTTTTAAATCTAATGGCCCAATTCTAGCTAAGTTAAACTTCTCTTGCAAATGAGATTCAATCCATACATTTCCCATCTCAGCAAACAGCATTCCATAAACGACAGGATTTTCAGAAAAAGGGATTCGAAATTCTGATGTCACTTTCATTAATGCATTACCACCAAAAGGCCCACCGCTAGATGTTAATGGCCCAACCCTATTATCTTCATAACCTCTTAATGGATTCCCATATACCATACCACTTCCGCCCATTATAAAACGTTCATTAAATGGCACCATTGACCTCTCATTATCACCAGATGGTAATGTTTTTATTCCACCAATTTTTACGGAACTCATCAAAACAAATTTCCAAACTGTTGGTGTGTACCACTCAAGATTTAATACATGCTTGTGAAAATCTTCATTCCCGCCTAAAGGTCCACCAGAGATACTACTACTGATTGCCATTAAAGAACCAATTGTTGGGAATTCCGGATGATCTCTACTATCCCGGCTAATAGATTGTGTTATACTTACACCTACTGTTTCATTTAAACCACCAGTGTATAACTGTAGTTGCTCTTCGTTATCAGCTTCATAAATTCTTTGATGTGCTGTAAAGGACCAACTACCTCGAAAATAATCATCTGGCCATTTAAATCTTCTACCCCATCTAAAACTTCCTCCTTTTGTTATCATATCTAAAGGAGCATAGTACATTGAAGACCTTCCAGAAAAACTATAAAATAAAGATCCGCTCAATAAATTATTAGTATCGTTAACCATTGGATCTGTAAAACTAATTGTTGCTCGTTCTCTTTTTTGGGGTTTATAACTACTACCAAAATAGGTATTATTATAATTAGCTGCTCCGACCTCAAAAGACAAAGCTAGATGTTGACCCTTGCCTCTAAAATTTGGTAGTGAAAAACCACCACCCCCTGTTACACCATAAGCTTGACTAAAACCCATATTCATATTGGCTTGACCAGATGATTTCTCTTCAACAGTTACTTCTATATCAACCTGGTCATCATCAACTGGGACCACATCAGGAACCACGTTAGAAAAATAATTCAACATCATTATTTCACGATGCGTTCTTAAAAGTCTTTCTTTATTAAAAACATCACCAGGATATATCCGCATAATTCTTCTAATTACATTTTCTCTAGTTCTATCATTACCCCTAATAGCAATATTTCTAATATAAACTTTATGATTTTCAGCAATTACAAAGTGAACATCAAGAGAATCTTCACCAACGGGAGTGATTTCTGGTTCGATTCTACTGTATATATAACCTTTGTCCATATAAAGACTTTGCATTCTATCATAAACGGCCCTTGAAAAATCTTCTTCACTATAATTGTCTCCAGGAGATAGACCTAATGCTCTGGCTAAAATTTCTTCAGAGTATAATGATTGACCCTCAAATGTAAAATCTCTGTATTTATACTTTGCACCTTCATTAACATTAAGTACTATATCCAAGTAATTACTTTTGCCATCATAAATAATTGAATCAGATAAAATAGAAAAGTCTCTGTGACCTTTATTATGATAAAATTCAACTACTTTTTCTTTATCTAGCTCAAGTTTCTCCTTGTCAAATGCTGTACGCCAAAAATAATACCACCTTTGTTGCTTTGTCTCTTTCATTAGCATTCTCAATCTTAAATCTGAAAAAACTTCATTACCTTCAAAATAAATATTTCTTAATTTAATTTTTTCATTTTCTTCGATTGTAAAAACAATATCTTTTGTGATACTCTTAGCCTTCCCATCAAAAATATTTTGCTTATTTTTTGAATCAACTAAATCTGCTCTAATATCAACTTTCAAATATCCTTTTTCAGCATAGAGTGATTTCATCTTTTTTATTTTTTCATGAATCATATTAGGCTTAATTCTTTGTCCAGTAGTGATTTCAAGTTCTTCATTAAACTTACTGGCTTTAATTTTTCGGTTCCCTTTATACTTAACATCACCAATTACTTTTGATTCGATTACCAATAGAGTGATGCTAATCTCATTACCTTCTTCTTCATATTTGATTTGAACATCATCAAATAATCCTAATTGCCATAACCTTTTAATCGCTCTAGGAAATTCAGATAAGGAGACCTTTAATCCTTTTCTAAGACCAGAAGTAAAGATAATTGTATTCTCAGTTGAGACAATATTCCCCTCTACTTTAACATCTTTTAAAATGAACTCTTGATTTGCTTGGGAGAAAAGAGCACTAAAAATTGAGATTAAAAATATAACTTTTTTCATTTTAGCTATCTAATTGCTCACTTGTTTTACCAAACCTTCTCTCCCTATTCTGGAAATCAAATATAGCTTGGAATAATTCATTTTCACGGAATGAGGGCCAGTATGTATCTGTTAAATACATTTCAGTATATGCGGACTGCCATAATAAAAAATTACTAATTCTCAACTCACCACTTGTTCGAATTAAAAGGTCAGGGTCTGGGCAATTATTTGTATATAAATATGAAGAAAATATATTCTCATCAATTGAATCAATTTCAATGTCTTTTTTATTTATGTCGCTAATAATATTGTTTACAGCCGATAATATCTCTTGTCGGCTACCGTAATTTAAAGCAAGAATTAGGTTTAAGCCTGAATTATTAGATGTGAGCTTTATACCCTCTTTAATACCTTTTTCAGTACTCTTAGGCAGAATAGATATATCACCAATTGTTGAAAACTTAACATTATTTTTATGTAGCTCTTTTATTTCTTTTTTAATAGTAGATAACAATAATGTCATTAAAGCTTTCACTTCTCTCTTTGGTCTATTCCAATTTTCAGTAGAAAAAGTAAATAACGTTAAATATTTAACCCCAATCTCGCCGCATATCCGAGTTATTTCACGAACTGAATTTATTCCTTCTCGATGTCCAGCAATTCTAGGAAGACCTCTTTCTTTAGCCCATCTTCCATTACCATCCATAATGATAGCAATATGCTTTGGAACATTTTTTAAATGACTTCTATTAATGTTTTCTATTTCCATGATTATAGGTAAAGAATATTTAAAAAATAATCAAATATTCAGAGTGAAGTATAGGAGTTATAGACTATTTATACTTAGAGGATTATTTAATAGTTCCAAAATTTTATTGATCTAGGATTGATACCATTTTATCAATAATAGCATTATATACCTTTGATGCTTTGTGATCTGGCTTTATACGAATCAGTGGCTCACCATTATCTGTTGCGCTTACAATATCATTAGATATAGGTACTTGCCCTAATAAAGGAATATCCAATCGTTCACTTTCAGAGAGTCCTCCGCCTTTTTTAAATAAATCTAAATTCATTTCAAACTCTCCATTACTATTTATTTCGCAATTAGAACTAAAATCTGTAGTAATTGCACCACCATTAATATAATTACCATTTAAGTCTTTAATCTTACCACTTATAACTAAACCCGACATATTCTCAACAACACCTAGAATTGGAGTCTTTACTTTTTTAAACATATCTGCACCTTTGCGGACATCTGAAAGAGCTATGTCTTGGGGCGTGGTAACAATAATTGCTCCAGACATACGTAATTTTTGAGTAAGAGTAAGCTGTACATCCCCTGTCCCTGGCGGAAGATCTAAAATAAGATAATCAAGATTGCCCCATTCAACATCTTTAAAAAATTGTTCCGTCATTCTTGAAACTAAAGGACCTCTCCATATTACAGGTGTATCATTACCACTGATAAAACCAAAACTCATAACCTTTAAACCATATATGTCTAGAGGCACTAATGTTTTATTATTAGTCATTTCTGGTTGCTCATTTATGCCTAATATAATAGGTAATGATGGGCCATAAATATCAAGATCTAGCAAACCAACCTTATATCCTTTTTTACTTAATCCACAAGCAACATTAGAAGCAACTGTTGATTTTCCAACCCCTCCCTTGCCACTAGCTATAGCAATAACGTGCTTTACATTAGGCAGTACAGGTTTTGGCGTAGGGACTTGAACCCCAGGTGAAGGAGCATTAGTTTCTTTTTCTAGAATATTTACATGGACCAAAGAGAAATGTTCACCCATCTGCTTTTTGATATCTTCAACTAATAAAGATTTTTTTTCATCATTTTGAGATGTAATACTAAGGTTTATCATTATTTCATCAGAATTGATTTCAATACCACTAACCATGCCAAAAGAGATAATATCTCTATTAAATCCAGGATAGTTGATTTTAGACAGAATTTCTTTTACTTTATTTTTATCCATATAGTTTTTTAAATGAAAAACGGCTGCTTTAGCAGCCGTTTTTAATAATCTATGTTATTAACTTTTATCCAGAATATTCTTGATCAAAATACTCATAGTTAAGCGGAATAAACTTGCTCCACTCCTCTGGGACTTCACTTTCTTCAAAAATAGCCTCAACCGGACATTCAGGTTCACATGCTCCGCAGTCTATACATTCTTCTGGATTAATATATAATTGTTTTCCCTCAGGGTCAAACCCTGGTTCTTTAGCCTCAGCACCTGCACCAGTTTTGTCATCTGGTCCATGAATACAATCAACCGGACAAACTTCAACACAGGCAGTATCACAAGTGCTAACGCATGGTTCAGCAATAATATAAGTCATATTTTCTCCTAATTATAAATCTATGTTTCTAAAATTTTTTATGATTCCAATCAATTGAATTTAAAAGAAATAGTTTTAAGGTTACAAAAAAGATTTTTAAAATATTGATGAATACTTTTATGAAAGTTTTTTGTCAATTAAAAATTGTTTAGCTGCATCATATGTGTTTTCAATGACGCCCTCTAAAATAGCTTCTTCTACAGATTTTTTTAACTCTCCAACAGGCTTGCCCTCTTTTATCTTAAAAATTTTCATTATTTCTTTTCCTCGAATAGGGCTTTGAAATTTTTTTGCTGAATCTTTATCCATTACTGTTTTCATTTTTTCTTCAACAAGATCAAAGTTTTTTAAATATCTTTTTACTCTACTAGGGTTTTTTGTAGTTATATCTGCACGACATAAAGTCATAAGGTCTTCAATTTCCTCACCAGCCGCTACCATTAACCTCCTAACCGCTGAATCTGAAACTTCAGACTTAGCTATAGCTATTGGCCTAAGGTGTAATAAAGTCAATTTTTTGATATAGCTTGCTAACTGATTTGATAACCTAAGTCTTTTGGCAACTTTATGTAACATTCTTTCACCTATAGCATCGTGCCCATGGAAAGTATATCCTTTTACGGGGTCTATTTTCCTTGTTGTAGGCTTTGCAATATCATGCACTAAAGCAGCAAACCTAATTTCCATTTTATTAGTCAACTTTGCAGCATTATCTACTACTTGTAAAGTATGAGCAAAAATATCTTTATGATGCCATTCAGGAGATTGATCCATATCATACATAACATCAATTTCAGGGAATACTGTTTCTAACAATCCAGTTTTTTGCATAATAACTAAACCAATAGAAGGTTTCGCTGTGGATAATGTTTTAATTAATTCATCACGTATTCTTTCCCATGAAACAATACTTATCCTTTTAGAACTATCTTTTATAGCTGCTCTACAGTCAGAATCAAGTTTGAAATTCAACTTAGAAGAAAAATAGGCTGCTCGCATCATCCTTAGAGGGTCATCAGAAAAAGTTTTCTTAGGATCTAGAGGTGTTTTTAATAATCCATTTGATAAATCATCTTGCCCGTTAAAAGGATCATAAATTTTACCAAAATTTTCAGGATGCGTGTCCATAGCCATAGCATTAATTGTGAAGTCTCTCCTCTTTAGATCTTCTTCTAAACTTGTAAATACAACTTTTTTAGGACTTCTAGAATCATTTTCGTAGGACTCTGATCTTGAGCTAGCAACTTCAATTTGAAAATCTCTATGGGGTATTAAAGCAGTACCAAATTTTTTAAACGGCACAATTTTTCGAACACCTATATTGTCAGCTAATTTTTTAGCAAAATATATTCCATCTCCCTCTACCATTAAATCTAGGTCTTGAACATCTCTCCCTAGTAGAAGATCTCTTACTACACCACCAACAATATAAACCTTCAATCCTTCTTTTAGACCTAGATCACCAGCTTTTTTAGCCATGTCAAAAATATGTTTGTATTTATCTTGGGTTATTAATTTTTCTATGTTTTCCATTCATTAAAATTAAATCATAAAAAACTATAACAAAAATAAGTACTAGAAATGACTTGTAAACAGGATTGGCTTTAATCTATCTTTCATTAATGTCTAAACTCCACTACTTAATCATTATAATAGCTCTCTTATCTACATCATTGAGCGCTCAGTTTGGATCTGTAAAAATTGAATTTGACGATAGGCTCTTAAGAAGCGATGAAAAATATGATTTGATAAATCTCAAAGAAGACATTCGCCAATTTTTCATTAATACAGCCTGGGACAAAGACTATTCTGATCTTAATATTCCTCTTCATATTCAAATAGTTTTTGAGGGAGCCGCATCTAAAGGAAATGTAAAAACATACCTTTGTAAAGCTCTTTTTTCTAATGGCAGTGAGCTTAGATATTTTGATACTGGAGCTCAATTTTTCTATAGCCCAGGGTCAAGTTTATATTTTGACCTTGTACTTTTCGAACCCCTATCAGCATTTTTAGCTTTTTATGCACATTTAATTTTAGCAGGTGTTATTGACACATATGATTATAGAGGGGGAAATGCAGCATATGAAGTTGCTAGAGAGATAGGTCTTCGGGGAGCTTCATCAGAATATCAAAAAGGTTGGAATTCAAGGATGTCATTAGTTGATGACATAAGTAAAAATTCAGGATTAAGAGATGCTCGATTATCATACTATATTGGGAAGGACCTTTTAAATGAGGGTAATATTGAAGAATCAATAAAAGAATTCAATAGCATGTTAGATTACCTGGAAAAAAGCTATACTGATTTTGGGAGAGAGCAATCAACTCAATATTTCATGAAGATTCATTCTGGATTTTTAGCTGAAACATTTAGCAAACTCGGAAGAAGAGATCTGCTAATCGATTTAAAACAATTAGATCATGATAACAATGAACTTTACAAACTTTACTTGGACAAAATGCCAAAGTAGGTTTTTTTATTTTGAATATAATATTTTAGAACAACAGAGGTTCTGATCATACCTCCCATTATTATTTTATCATTTATTTTCTTAATTCTTGAAAAACGAGCTCTTTTCTTTAATATTATATGAGGATGGGATATAATCCAAAACAGAGATCTGATTATTGCTGTGGCGTGTTTCCAATCAAGTATAATAATTGAATAGAAAAAAGCAATAATTTCAAAAACTAATCGAACTGAGCCAATTAAAAGTATATTTTCCAATGAATAGTTTCCAAATAACATCAATAATGAATTCCTATGATTAAGATAATATTTTTTATGAGAATACATGGGGAGAGTTAGTCCGTTTTTATGATAAACGATTGCTTCTGGGTCTACCCAAACTTCATATCCCATAGCTTGTAATTTCCAACAAAGATCTACCTCTTCCATATGTGCAAAGAAAGAATTATCAAATCCCCCAGCCTCAAAAAATAATTTTTTCCTTACCATAAAGCATGTGCCTGATGACCAAAAACATTTTTCTTTATTATCGTATTGACCTTCATCATTTTCTTGATGATTAAATAATCTGCCGCGAGCTAAAGGAAAACAATAAACATCCATATGCCCTCCAGACCCACCAGCATAATCAAAAATTTTTCTATCAAAATAATTTAAAATTTTTGGCTGCACCGCAGCAATTTGAGAATTTGATTTTATTGTAGAAAGTAATGAGGATATCCAATTTGGATTCTGGATTGTATCATTGTTTAAAAACACTAAATATTTTCCTTGAGCTAAATCTGCACCAATATTACAACCGCCAGCATATCCATCATTTCTATCGTTTTCAATTAGCTTAACATCAGGAAAATTAGACTTAACATATTGAACACTATTATCTGTTGATGCATTATCAACTACAATTACTTCGAAATCAGGATAGGTTGTAGAGTCAATCGATTTTAAACATTCAGATAAAATCTCTACATTATTCCAATGTGGTATGACAATACTAACTTTTGGTATAGAGTCAGACAATATAATATTTATTATTTACTAATCAGGATTGCGAACTTCTTCTAATAATTTTTTCGCATTTGAATCGTTAGGAAATCGAGAAATCCAGTCAACCAATACTCCCTCAGCCTCATTATTTTGATTTGTTGATTTGTATATATAAACCAAAGATGAAACTATGTCGGGGAAGGCTTTTTGCCATTTTTTCCAGCTATTACTTGAGATAGAAGAAAGGCCTTTAATTTTTACCATGTTTTCAATTTTAGAATACTCGTTTTGTAAATCAGAAAGTATGCTCACAGCGGTTTCAGGATCATCAAGCTCACGGTAATAAACATTAGCATACTCTACTTTATTACTTGGAGACACACCTTCCATCGCGATAAGATCTTCTATAATACTTTCCATAGATTCTTTTCGATTTAAATCTCCGTACAACCTTGCAACCTGGTAATGCAAATCCTCAGAGGTAATTGGTATAGTTTCCTCAGGAATATTGAAACGCATTTGGTCTAACACAGCAACAGATTTTGAACTAAGATCTGCGAGTATATAATCATCAGGATTCTTTTTTCTTTTTTCTTTTTGATAATCCATATAATACGTGACTGCTAGTTGCATATAGGCGCTACGATAATTCTGAAGAAGTCGGATAATTTGATCATTATAATATATTTTTTCATTCCCCAGATTACGATACATATACCCTGGTTGATAATCTCTAGACCAATTAATATTTTCTTCATTTACATCGGATCTAAATTCTGAAATATCAAACCCAGTTGACCAATTATCAGGACCTATTTGAGTCATCAAATTCTTGTACATCATATCTTGGTCCACAGGCTCTGTCTTATGACTCTTAAGCTGAAAAGTTAAACCCTGCATATCTAAATAAGAATCTAATCCAATTCTATTTGACTGAGAAACTGTAACAGCGAAATATATTGGTACTTTCCAATTCGCATCTTTAATAATTCTAAGGATCATTATATCCTGGACTCTCAAAGCTTGCCCGGCAAAAGTAGGTTTTAAATTCCACTCAATGTACCCCTGATCATTTTTTGGATCATTATTAACAGGTACTTGTACTTTCTTTTCTTCCCACCGTTGGAGCCTAGAAGTAATAGCATCTACTTGATTATCGGAAAGATTAATAAACTTTGTATTTTCAGGCCTCGCTTCTTTCCACTGCTTAATGTACCATGGTGTATTTAACAAACTAAGGTTTACTACTGCTACATCTTTCCTTACATTTTCTACTTCCTGAAGATACCATAGTGGGAAAGTATCATTATCTCCATTCGTAAATAATACCCCATTGGGGCCCACAGACTGCAAAATATTATAACTGTAATCCCATGCTACATAATTACCTGACCGATCATGAGAATGATAATTTACACTCATCATAACGCCAGGCATGAAGGCAATTACTAAAACCAACATAATAGATAATAATCTATTCCTAAGATTAGTCTCACCTATTTTTTTCTCAATGAATTCGCCAATTGCAGAAACACCAGCACCTATCCAAATAGAAAAAGCAAAAAAACTACCTACATAAGAATAATCTCTTTCTCTAGGTTGAGGGTCATCTTGATTTAAGTATATAATTATAGCATATCCAGTTAATATAAATAAAGACATAACAGAAAATGACATCCTCTGATCTTTACTACCATGGTAAAACATACCAATTAAACCAATAATTAAAGCCAATGGAAGCCCAAATTGAGACCAATGTACTCCATCTTCTCTACTATTTGCACCCATTGCTGTGACGCCACTTTCTGTTGATGGGCCTCGCCCAGCAAATTGCCACAAAAAGTATCGATTATACATTTTCTTAATCTGGTAATTCCAGAAAAAATCCCATTGCTTACTCATCTCAATTTTTCTGTACTGAGATTTTTGTCTTGAAGAATATTCTCCATTACTTGCTGGAGGCCCCACTACCTCATACATTTGTCGAAGACCCTTAAACCTCCTGGGGAATTGTCCAACACTACCGTATTGCTCCCTTTCAAGATAAGAAATCATTGCTTCAACAGTCTCAGGGTCATTTTCATCAATTGTTGGGTCTTGATTTGAACGTATGAATATCATAGTGTAAGTAGAATAGCCCAATAGAACTAAAACCAAAGATGTTGCTGTAAAGCTAATAAGATGTTGTTTATTTAAAATGGCCCATACCATTAGACCAAAAATAGAAAGAATTAGAAATGCCGTTCCCCAAACACCTAAGAACCCAGCTGCCATTTTAGGCAAGCCTTTGATGATACCATTATGGATAACAAAAAATATTACAGCAGTGATCAAAACATTAATCCCAAAAGACTTCCACTCAACCTTATATTTTCTAAAATAAATAATCAGAGTAATAAAAGGAATTGCTAAAAGGTTTAATAAATGAAGCCCTGATGCTAAACCAATCATGTAAGCAATTATTAACAAGTATCTTTCGTGCCCTTTTTGATCAGCTTTTTCATTCCATAAAAGAATAAGCCAGACCACAATTGCAGTAAAAAAAGTACTGAAAGCATAAACCTCCGCCTCAACTGCATTAAACCAATGACTATCGGTAAATGCGAAAGCAAGTGCCCCAGAGACTCCTCCTCCAAAAACTATTAAACTATCTGAAATATTTTTTATTTCACCACGCCAATGAGTAACTACCTTAACTATTGAAAGATATAAAAGCATTACTGCCAGAGCACTGACTAGAGGAGAAATAATATTGACTCTAAACGCTATATCCTCACTAAAGGGCAACATCGAAAATATGCGACCCAAAAGAAGAAAAAATGGACTCCCAGGCGGATGAGGAACTCCTAGCGTGTGAGATACCGCAATAAACTCCCCGCAATCCCAGTAGGAGACTGTTGGAGCCATTGTATCAAAGTAAACAACAAAAGTTAATAGAAAAATAAATAACGCAATCAATCTATTAGTATTTATATAATTATTATTTAGCACTTCTTAATCTTTCTCATTTGGTTCTTCAGTTTTTGACTGCCTATTTTTGTGTTCACTTTTTTTCTCATTAATTAAATCTAACTTTAACTCACTAATCGTGTTAATGAGCATTTGTTCTTCATAATCACTAAGGTTTTCTTTTGTCTTCTCTTGAATTAAATCAAGAAGGTCAACATAAAATGTTGCCTGCTCTATATTGATATCAGTTGACTTTGTCACTGGGTTTTTAGTTTTTCCAAGTGCAATCCTAGCACTAGAATGAAAAGTTCCAACGAGGTAAAGAAATAATTGTTCCTTTTTTGATAAAATGTCTTTTTTCACAGATATTATTTTTGGTGAATTTTAAAACGCGAATTTATATGATACTATTAATACAAAAAATGAATTAAAAACTTAATTTAAATTCACAAGATTCAAATTATTTTTATAATCATTCAAAACCCTTTCTTTCAGTTTATGATGATTATCTAATAAAGGATCTTCTTTTATTAATTCAGCTGCTAAAACTCTTGCTTTTCTAATTATAGCACCATCCGTAATCATATTCGCTATTTTATACTTAACAAATCCACTTTGCTGATAGCCAACATAATCTCCAGGTCCTCTTAATATTAAATCCTCATCTGCAATCTTAAACCCATCATTAGTTTTTTCCATTATTTCTAACCTTGATAATGATAAATCATTAGAACCTCTGTTAACTAGTATGCAATAACTTTTTTCTTTGCCTCTACCAACTCTTCCTCTTAGCTGATGTAACTGTGTTAACCCAAATCGCTCTGCATGCTCTATTAACATCACCGTCGCATTAGGCACATCAATACCTACTTCAATCACTGTTGTAGAAACAATAATTTTGACTTTATTTTTTTGAAATTTCTGCATGACTTCTTTTTTTTCTTCAGGAGTCATTTTCCCATGAACTAGGCCAATTTGATGCTTAGAAAAAGTACTAGTTTTAAGTTTTTCGTACATCTCGACAGCGGCTGCTAAGTCACTTTTTTCAGATTCTTCAACTAGAGGATACACTATCATACATTGCAAACCTAAATCAATCTGTTTTTTCATAAAAGAGTAAACTTTTGGGAGTCTACTTTTTTCAATTATTTTTGTTGTTACCGGGATCCTATTTTTAGGTAACTCATCAATTATTGATAAATCCATATCTCCCATATATGTTATTGAAAGTGTTCTGGGTATAGGTGTAGCAGTCATTGATAACAAATGAGGATTAGAGCCTTTACTTGTAAGCTTATTTCGCTGCTCCACTCCAAACCTATGTTGTTCATCAATAATTACTAAGCCTAACTCCTTAAAAACTACATCCTCCTGAATTAGCGCATGAGTACCTATAACAACTGAAATATTCCCATTCTCAAGATTAGATAACACATCCGTTCTATCCTTTTTTTTCATTTTACCAACAAGTAAACAACAAGTTATTCTTGCTTGAGACAATTCATCTTTGAATGATTTAAAATGCTGACTAGCTAAAATTTCAGTGGGTGCCATTATTGCAACTTGTGAATTATTACCTACCGCTAAAGAAGCAGACAATATAGCAACTATAGTCTTACCTGACCCTACATCGCCCTGAAGGAGTCTATTCATTGAGTATTTTTTTTTCATATCTCCATGAATTTCAGCAATAACTCTTTTTTGTGCATTTGTTAACTCAAATTTCAAACTGTCTCTAATGATTGGGAAATAAGGACCTATATCTTTAAAAGACTTAGAGCTGGAATGCTTGATATTTAATTTAATTAAAGCTAAAAAAATCTGAAGTATCAAGTGCTCATCAAACTTTAATCGATAATAAGCATTACTTAATAAATCTGAATTTTCTGGGAAATGCAATTGACTTAAAGCATCTTTGATATTCAACAAATTATAAGATGATATAACTTTATCATCTAATATTTCATCATATGAGCTTACTTTTTCAATTATTTCTTTCATGCATTTTCTAATTAAACGCTGTTCAATTCCAACTTTTTTAAATTCATTTGTCAATGGATAAATTGGGATAATAGCTCCAGTATTAAGAGAATTTACATTCTGGTCAAGGACATCAAATTCAGGATGACTTATTGAAAAACCATTGTACCATTCTACTTTACCGTGAACAGCAATTTGATCTTTTTTCTTTACTAAACTTTTTATGAATCTAGATGAATTAAACCAAGTTAAAGTTAAAATTCCTGTTCCGTCTGTGATAATAACCTGAAAAATCTTTTTAAACCTTGTTCTTTTTTCTCCGCAGGTTTCTACTTTGCCAACTATATTGTACTTATTACCGGGCTGAACGTCTTTTATTTTTGTAATATTTGATCGATCTAAATGTTTTCTAGGAAAATAATATAATAAATCATTAAGGGAGCTAATTTGATGATCAATAAAGACTTCAGCACGTTTGGTACTAACTTGATTTAACTTTGTTATTGTGTCTTCAATATCAAAGCTTTTCATAACTCTAACCTAAGTTTACAACTTTTTAAAAAAGCTGCTTTATTTCCATTCTTTTCTGTAGGTATATGTTATGTATTCTTTTTTACCCGCCTCAACTTCAATTATAAAATGTATTGTAGAAGCATCTTCTTTTATATAGTCATGAGATTGTTCTTTAATTACCCAATCTCCATTTATATGCTCAATTAATTTTATGGAAGAAGGTTCTGATTTCGTATTATTTATAGTTATTTCAATTACAGCCTCTTCACTTTTTCTCTGCCGATCATAGTTCAATACTTTTCTTTTACCAATTATATCAAATGCATAACCAGCTTGGATTTTTGAGGACTCGCCTTTTGGAACTTGGCCCATTTTATCTGAACCTATAAACTCAAACCCACCTTTATTTGAACTGGTATATATATCAACTTTACCAGCTGGAAGAACTATTCCTAATCCATCTTTTTCAGTATTTGAAAGTGTATATTCAACTTTTAAAGGCTCATCTTTCTGTTGCCTTTCAAAATTTTCAAACACATATATCTTTTCATAATTGACATTTAATGGGCCATAAATTCCTACAGTAATATTCTCCTTTGAAGTCAAATTCTTTACTCCCCCTGCTGAGTATATATGATAATCGCCTAACTCAGTGGAGGCACTTTGTGACGCTACACTACGCGACATTGATAACTTACTATAATTATTCACTTGTTCAGTTTTAATATTATTTATTTTCCCTTCTACAAGATTAATACGGGTATCCAAATAATCTTTATTTGAATTATTTGAGATAACGGCTTCCACAACAAGATCTCCTTTTGTCTGCCCATTTGTTGTCAGCCTATATATCGCGTCCCAAGAAATGTTACTAAGCTTATAAACTAAATTTGCTTTTAGCTTACCAGCTCTATTGTTTTTGACTTCCCAACTAAGATAAGGCGAAAAATTTGGATTGCTCAAGTTATCTTTTGTTTCAATATACTCAATGTTATCTCTATTAAAACTTCGTACACTATATTTAGATTGGATGGTAATTCGTTTACTTGAAATTTCTAATAGACTCCCACTAACAGCTTTTTCATTTTTTAATTTTACTGTTATGGGTGTCCCTTTTTTTGAAGAAAAATATTCGTCAGAAGAAAAAACCTTCTCTACAAATTTTTGACTTAAAACCTGAGCATTTTCGATACTAATAAAAGGCGTATCTTTATATATACTTTTGGGGATATCATCATAATCTAAAGTACTTTCCCCTTTAGATACCGCATCCCAAACTATCTGTTGCTTTACTAAGGCTGTACCATCTTTATAAACAGTTATTACTGACTCTTTTGATGATTGGGCATAAATAAAATTTGTTAGAAATATAAGTATTAATAGTTTCATGATAATATTTCAAGATTAGAATTAATCTTTGTTAACTCATCTCTTAAATTAACTCCTTTTTTTCTTTCTCCATCTACAACATTTTTAGGAGCATTATTTATAAATTGCTTATTTGACAATTTTTTGTCGATTCCGATAAGAAGTCCTTCAATTTTAATTTTCCTCTTTTCTAACTGCATTTTCTCTTTATCTAAGTCCACTAACCCATCAAGAGGGATATAAAGCTCCATACCATGGACAACCGCCGTGGCTGATTGAGGAGGCTTTTCCATGGAAGATCCATAATCGTAAGAGTCAATCTTCGCTAGCGCCATAAATAGTTTTTTATTTTGTGAAATTAAATCACTCTGATCTTTACTACACTTAATTTTTAAATTAACATTTTTTGAAGGCGCTATATTCATTCTACTTCTTATTGCTCTAATCGATGTAATTAAATCTTGTAGTACTGTCATTGCACCATCTACATCATCATCAAAATCATAATCCCCATTTGGCCACATTGAAACAATTAAATCAGGTTGGTTTTTATCCTTAAAAAAGGACCACAGCTCCTCAGTAATAAAAGGAGTAAAAGGGTGCATTAATGGCAAAATTATTCTAATACACTTCAAACATGTGCTGTAGGTGATCATTTTACTTTCAACATTTTCAGAATAAAATCTTGTCTTAGCGATTTCAATGTACCAATCGCAAAAATCATTCCATACAAAGTCATAAAGGACCTTTGCAGCCTCATTAAAGTGAAGCCGATCAAGCTGTTTATTATATTTTTCAATTGAATTAAATAATTGATTAAGAATCCACTTATCTGCTAATTCTAGGCCACCTTGTTCTACATCAAGGTCATCATTCCAACTTTCTGGAGTATTCATTTCAATGAATCGGCATGCATTCCACAACTTATTCATAAAGTTTCTACCAATTTCAAGTCTATCTTTTGAAAAAAGAACATCCAATCCTTGTGGCGCCATCAACATAATACCAAATCGAACCGCATCTGTGCCATACTCCTCAAAAAGATCTAGCGGGTCTGGAGAATTTCCAAGTGACTTACTTAATTTTTTACCTGTATCATCTCTCAAAATCGATGTGAAGTAAACATCTGAGAACGGTTTTTTGCCTAAAAACTCATACCCAGTCATAATCATTCTTGCTACCCAAAAAAAGATAATATCAGGACCTGTTACTAATGTATTAGTTGGAAAAAACTTGTCTAAATCTTTACTTCTATCTGGCCAATCATGGACGCCAAGAGGCCAAAGCCAAGAACTAGCCCAAGTATCTAAGACATCTTTTTCTTGAACCCAATTTTCAATATCTTCTGGCCCGTCAACAGAAACATGTAATTTTGAATTATCTTCTTTGTGGTACCATACTGGAATTTGGTGTCCCCATATTAGCTGCCTACTTATACACCAGTCTTTAATGTTTTTCATCCAATGATTATATGTTTTAACCCAATGTTCAGGATGAAATCTAATTTCTCCAGAATCGACAGCATTAATTGCCGGCTTAGCAATATCTTTCATTTTCATAAACCATTGCTTAGACATAAAAAATTCTATTGGGACATCGCCTCTCTCAGAATACCCGATTTTATTTTTATAATTTTCTATTTTATGTAAAAGATTTAATTCATTTAGGTCCTTTACTATTTCTGCTCGAGCGATGAACCTATCTTTATTTTGATATTTAGGAGGAGTATTTCCATTCATGGAAGCGTCCTCATTCATAACATTAATAAATTCTAAATTATGCCTCTCCCCAATTAAAAAGTCATTAGGGTCATGAGCCGGTGTGATTTTTACACAACCAGTTCCAAATTCTGGATCTACATAGTCATCTGAGATAATAGGTATTTCTCGACCGATTAAAGGTAAAACTATTTTCTTTCCTATATGATCATTATACCTACTATCATTTGGATTAACAGCAACTGCTGAATCACCAAGCATAGTTTCTGGCCTAGTAGTTGCAACAATTAAATATTCATCTTCATCTTTTATAGGATATTTAAAATACCAGAGATGACCATCTACCTCTTTATGAATTACTTCTTCATCACTAATTGCTGATTTTGAAATTGGGCACCAGTTTACTAACCTATGACCTTTATAGATAAGGCCTTTATCATAAAGTTTCACAAAACCCTCTAACACAGCATTAGAATAACCTTCATCCATTGTAAACTTTTCTCTATCCCAATCGCAAGAACATCCAAGCTTTTTAAGCTGATTAATAATTATACCACCGTATTTTTCTTTCCATTCCCAAGCATACTTTAAGAACTCTTCTCTTGATAAATTATTTTTGCTTATACCTTGCTCTTCAAGCATTTTTATTACTTTTGTTTCAGTTGCTATGGAAGCGTGATCTGTACCAGGAATCCAACAAGCTTCTTTACCTTCCATTCTAGCTTTTCTTATAAGAACATCTTGAATAGTGTTATTTAAAACGTGTCCAACTGTAAGCATCCCTGTTACGTTTGGCGGTGGAATTACTATAGTATAAGGCTCTTTATCTGAACTAGCATCAGCATGGAAATATTTCTTTTTGAGCCAATGCTTATACCACTTATCTTCTACTGATGATGAATTATATTTATTATCTAGCGATGTTTTTGACATTTTATTTTACCAATGAGGTATAAATATTAACTTTATTTAAATTATTCTGCTCGTACTTAATCTATTAGAGGCATTGATTTTATAAAAACATATGGAACGCTTTAAAATAAAAATATCTGGAATGACATGTTCTAGTTGCGTAGAGACTGTTACAAATTCTATTGAAACAATTAATGAGGTGATTAAAGTTGAGGTGTCTTTAGAAAGTGGCACTGCAGAGATTGAAGCAAAAGATCCTATTCCTTTGAAAAAGATTAAATCAGCTCTACCAAGTAAATTTAAAGCTAATAATCATACACCTTATGAAATTAAAACTGCAGAGAAAAAACCGTCTTATTTTTCTCAATTATATCCATTGATTCTCATTTTATTCTACATTAGCACAACGGCTATTATAATGAATTGGGAATCAAATTTTGAAGATCTTATGATAGATTTTATGGGGATATTTTTTATTATATTTAGTTTTTTTAAATTTCTTGATTACAAAAGCTTTCCAAAGTCATTTTCTATGTATGACCCGCTAGCAAAGTTGATTCCTATTTACGGTTGGTTTTATCCGATAATTGAGACCATCTTAGGTTTAATGTTTCTTTTTCGGTTTCAATTATTTACTGCTATTCTTATAACAATATTTTTACTTAGCATAACTACTTATGGTGTAATTAAAACTCTAAGAAACAAAAAAGAAATTCAATGCGCATGTTTAGGAACAGCTATCAAATTACCAATGACAGTTGCAACCCTGATTGAAAATGGGATTATGATCTTAATGGCTATAGCTTCATTTATAAATATGTATGTATAAAATAATTCTTTGTTTAAAAGTTTTATTATTAATTCATTCATTTTTACCATCACAAAATTCAAATTTTAAAGGGCAGTTCAATACTAGCGTTTTAACAAATAATGATGCTCTAGATAATTGGCATACTCATGAATCTATATTGGGTTATTTGCCTACACTATCTTTAAAAAAAGAAACCTCAACAAATAAGCTTTTTGATTTCGAATGGGCTTACAATCTAAAAAGGTACTATGTTGGTGATTCACTTTATAATAATAATGAAAATAACCATCGTTTATGGATTAGATACTCATATGATAAAATAGAAGCACGTTTTGGACTTCAAAAAATTGTTTTTGGGCCTACACAAATACTCCGACCTCTATCATGGTTTGACACGTTTGACTTGAAAGACCCTACTGGACAGACTAACGGCGTTGAAGCACTTAGGCTTCGGTGGTTTCCATCTAATGATGTTGGATTATCTTCATGGATAATAAATAATAAGCTGGATACACTTACGTTTGGAGGGAGAGGTGAATTTACTACTTCACTTGGCGATTTTGGATTTACATATCATAAAGACCCTTCAAAATCAAGACAACTAATTGGGCAGATAGGTAGCCCCATTATAAATTCTCATCAAAGAATAGCATTCGATTATAGATTTGACGGCTTCATTGGATTTTGGAATGAAAGTGCAATAATTAAATCTAATACATCAAATATTAATCTGATTTCTATTGGCGCGGACTACACCTTACCATTTTTTAATGGAATTTTAATTATGACAGAATCAATGTATATCCAAAACAAAATTAAAAATTTAAAATCGAATCAAACTCTTTCAGCTTTCATGGTAAGCTTACCGATTGGTATGATTCACCAAATAATGTATATTTCTCAAATAGATTGGGAAAAAGATAAAACCTATCAATACCTACGTTGGAGTAGCACATATGATACTTATAGCTTAAATATTATTGTTTCTATAAATCCGAAACGAAAGCAATATGATATACCCTCAGAATCGCTACCTAAATCTCTATCAAATTTTGGTACAGGAATACAATTTATGTTTATCTACAATCACTAAGGAGTTTTAATTAATGGAAAACAAAAACGTAATTAACATAAAAAATTTAGTTAAACAATTTCCGGTTGGAGGAAATTATTTCACAGCACTGCAAAACATAGATTTAAAACTTTCTGAAGGCGAATTTATTGGCTTGGTTGGCCCATCAGGGTCAGGAAAAACAACTCTTTTGAATATTATTGGCGGTTTAGATTCAGCGACGGAAGGTAGCGTAAGCGTTCTTGGAAATTCAATGGATAATACATCTCACAATGAAAGAGCGATAATTAGACGAAAACATATGGGGTTTATTTTTCAAAGCTATAACCTGCTCCCAGTATACACAGTATATGAAAATGTAGAACTCCCTTTAGTTCTAAATAATATGGAAAAAGCTGAAAGAGAAAAAAAAGTAACCCAAGCAGTTGAATGGGTAGGCCTTAAAGATAAAATAAACTCAAAGCCAGCTGATATGAGTGGTGGAGAGTGCCAACGTACAGCGATAGCAAGAGCCATTGTGCATGAACCAGCATTATTGCTTGCAGATGAACCTACAGCGAACCTAGATGCAGAAAACTCTCACAATATCATGAAAATATTATCCAAACTTAATTCAGAAATATCAACCTCTTTTGTGTTTGCAACACACGATGAAAAAATTATGGGCTACCTTAGAAGGATTATCCATTTAGAAGATGGAAAAATTATTAATGATGAAAAAATATCTAACCCAAAATCTACATAAATAATGCTTTTTAATATTGCAATAAAGAATCTTTTCGGAGCAAAGCTGAGAACTAGCCTAAATGTATTCGTTACATCGATTTCTTTTTTCTTAGTTATTTTTATATCAGGTATGTATGACGGAATGAGAGAATATGCAAAAAATATAACGATAGAAACCGAGGTCGCCGGCGGAACATACTGGCACCCAGGATATGATTCGATGGATCCTCGAACATTTGAAGACTCTCATTCAATTATCCCTAATCAAATCAAAAAATTAATAGACCAAAAATATGCTTTCGGGGTACTTATTAGTCAGGCATCTATCTATCCAAATGGCCGTATAATGCCTGTGGTCATGAAAGGCATTACCCCTGATCAAACTATAGTTAATATGCCTACTAATGTACTTGATCAACATAATGATATTGCTATTCCTGTTCTTATAGGGAGCGGAATGGCAAAAAATGCAAACCTTAAAGTTGGAGATTCATTTACAATACGCTGGTTAGATGCAGACCGGACATACGATGCGGATGAGGGAACCATTGTTCATATTATGGAAACAGAAAATTTTAAACTTGATCTTGGAAACATATGGATACCCCTTTCAAAAGCACAGTCAATGCTAGCTATGAAAAATCAGGCAACCTACGTTACATACGCTAAAGATCTTGAAGCGATAAAAGATATTGAGGATTGGATTCACCATGATATAGACTACATGATAAGAGACATGGAGGCAATTATCAAAGCAGATGAGCCTGGCGCTCAGGTTATGTATTCAATACTACTAGCACTAGCTGCCATGGGGATTTTTAATGCCCAGGTATTATCAATATTTCGGAGAGGGAAAGAGATCGGAACACTCATGGCCCTAGGGATGACTCGATCTAGGGTGGTTGGGCTTTTTACCCTTGAAGGAGGATTAAATGCATTATTAGCAGGAATAATTACTATAATTTTGTTTGGCCCAGTTTTATTTTACTTTGGGGAAAATGGTATCCCTTTACCTATGGATTACTCAGAAATGGGCATGCTAGTTGCAAAAAGATTGATTCCTATTTATTCATTTAGCTTAATCATTTCAACAACAATTTTAATATCAATTATCGTACTCGTAGTTAGCTATATACCATCCAGGAAAATTACAAAAATGAAACCAACAGATGCTCTAAGAGGGAGGGCAGCTGTATGATAAAATTTTTAGCAAAAGGATTAATCAGAGATCGCTCTCGTAGTCTTTTCCCATTATTAGCAATTGTTATTACTGTTACACTTGTCATATTTGGAATAGGGTTTATGGAAGGAGCGATGAATAATTTTCTACAAAGTACTGCTGTTATTTCAAGTGGTCATGTAAAGGTGGTTACAAAAGCATATGAAAAGGAAAGCAACCAGCTACCTAATGATCTTGCACTATTTGAAACTGATAAAATAATTCGAACTCTTTATAATATGTACCCAAATTATTTTTGGAGTCCTCGAATCACATTTGGCGGATTACTAGATGTCCCTAATGAAAATGGAGAAACGAAAGAACAAGCACCAGTTTTTGGAATTGGAATTGATTTTTTTTCAGAAAAATCTCGTCAAGCAGAGATATGGGAGCTTGAAAAATATCTGATAAGTGGTCATCTTCTTAAAGATAGAGATGATGCACTAATTAGCTTAAAATTAGCTGAGCAACTAAATGTCAATATTGGGAGTGCAATAACACTAATTAGTTCTACGATGGACAATGCTTTTACTACATATAATTTTAATGTAGTAGGAACATTTAATTTGAATAAAGGTCAAGCAGATAGGCAAATGATACTAGTTGATATTTCTGGCGTAAGACAAGCTCTTGATATGGAAGATGCCGCTTCAGAAATATTTGGCTACCATAATTCTCTTTATTATGATGACGAAGACGCAGTAAGAATTCGAAGTGATTTCAATTTAACATATAGCGATAGTATCGAACAGATGCTTCGCAATGAAGAATCATATAATGCTCTATCTTATATGGCAGGATGGAATAAAATCAGTAACGCTGAAAAAAGAAAGCTACCAAAACAAAGAACGGATGCATTATCTGACAATCAGATGTATGACAATATTGATGAATGGGAGGATTTATCTGTAGAAGACCCAGCTATCTTTTCCCCCAAAATGATTGCTCTAAGAGATAGTAGTCAACTAGCAAGTATGGTTGATTTTAGTAATGTAGCGATGAGCGTCATGGCAGCAATATTTTTGGTTATTGTTATGGTTGTTTTATGGAATATGGGATTGATGAATGGTTTACGACGCTACGGTGAGTTTGGGCTTCGCCTAGCAATAGGAGAGTCTAAGGGGCAAGTATACCGATCAATGATAATTGAAGCAGTAATTATTGGATTTGTAGGAACATTATTAGGAACAATTTTAGGAGTATCTCTTACTTATTACGTACAAGAGTTTGGCATAGATTATTCAGAGGCTATAAATCAAATGTCAAGTGAAATGGTATTACCTAATGTTTTCTATGCTAAAGTAACATCAGAATTGTATTATATAGGGTTTATCCCTGGCGTTTTAGCAACTGTACTAGGAACAATGCTTGCTGGTCTTGCTATTTATAAGCGTGAAATGTCACAATTATTTAAGGAGCTTGAAGCATGAAAAATGGTTTGATTTTATTTTTTCTTTCCTCTTCTTTTTTATTCACTCAATCTGATCAAATGAGCGCAGATGATATAATGAAAGCAATGGATCAAAACCTCAATGCAGAGTCTAGGATAATAACTAGTAAAATGGTTGTTAAAGGCAGGCGAAATAATAGAACAATTGAATCAAAAAATTGGGTAGTTGGCACTGAACTCGCATTCACCGAATATCTATCTCCTCCAAGAGAAGCCGGAACAAAAATGTTGAAAATAGGAGAAAAGTTGTATACCTATTCTCCTCAAACTGACCGAGTTATCCAAATTTCTGGTCATATGCTCAGACAATCAGTAATGGGCTCTGATATGTCATATAATGATATGATGGAAGACCGCCCAATAGAAGAACTTTATAGCGCAACTATAGAAGGATCAACTATGTTAGATGGTAGAGATCACTGGATTATGGTATTAGATGCAAAAGTGAAAGGGATCTCTTATCCAAAAAGAAGATCTTGGGTTGATAAGGAATATCTACTACCCAAAAAAGAAGAACTGTATGCTAAGAGTGGTAAACTTCTTAAAACTGCATCATTAGAGGGCATTAAAAAAATAGAAGGGCGATGGTTCCCTTCAAAATTTGTATATAAAGATGAGTTAAAAAGAAATAGTAAAGGGACAGAATGGATAATAGATAATATCCAATTTAATAAAAAAATTCCTGATTCTAGATTTTCAAAGGCATTACTTCGAAAGTAACATAACCGTCTCAATATGTGGAGTATGTGGAAACATATCTACCATTACCGTGTTTATTATTTTATATCCACACTCAGAAAGTATTTGAACGTCCCTTGCTTGAGTTGATGGATTACAAGATACATATATGATTTTATCAGCTTTCAATTTATGTAGATAACCTGACATATCAGGATGCATCCCTGCTCGAGGAGGGTCAACAATAACAATATCTGGCTTAGGCACCTTTCTTGGTAGCTGTCCAGACTTAAAAAAAGTATCTAAATTCGCTTTCAAAAAATGAGCGTTGTCAATTTTATTAATAACAGAATTTTTTTCTGCATTTTCTAATGATGACCTAATTACTTCAAACCCATATACTTCTTTCACATGGCTTGCTAGATATAATGCAATGCTACCAGTCCCACAATAAAGATCATAAACAATTTCATCACCTTTTAGGTTGGCTGCTTTTTTCACTTCCTCATAAAGAACTTCACCTTGATATGAATTAGTCTGAAAAAATGAATTGGCAGATATTTCAAATTTTAACCCTCCAATTTTTTCTTCAATATACTTGTTCCCAAAGATTAGATTTTCAAATTCTCCGTATGCTACATCTGCTTTACGAGTATTGACGTTATTAACCATTGAGGTTATTTCTGGAACCTCTTTTAATAATCTGTCAATTAATGGAGATAATTTATTTATATCATCATAAGCAGTGACTATATTTACCATTAACTGCCCAGTTTTTACCCCAAACCTCAACATTAAATACCTGAGGAAACCTACGTTTGTTTTTGGATCATATGGTTTTAATTCTCGATGATTAATACATACATCTTTAGCGATCGATAGTATTTTATTTCCTAATTCTGGCTGGATATGACATTCATCAACATCTAATATCTTATCATACCTTCCAGGTATGTGTAAGCCTAAAGCAAACGAACTATCTACACCTTCATCTTCAGATTCAAGAATCCAGCGGCGAGAAGAAAATGTAAATTCCATTTTATTGCGATAATTATAAAGCTTTTCAGCTCCTCTAATATCATTTAATTTAAAATCTGAAAATCCGCCAAGCCGCTTAAAGGCATCCTCAACCTGTTTCTCTTTTTCTTTTAATTGCTGTTCGTAAGAAAGACCCTGAAGTTTACTACAAATCCAATGATGACTGCATTTTGATTCAGTAGCATATGGTGATTCATCAATAATTTTTGTAACCCTTGCTTCAGCAAAACCTTTTTTCTTTTTATATATAAAAGCATTGACATGTTGCCCAGGGATTCCATTTTTTACAAAAATAACAAAGTCATCTAATTTAGCTAACCCCATTCCACCGAAAGCTAGAGATTCAATTTTCAATTCAATCTCTGATCCTTTTTTTACTATAATTGACTCACTCATTTTTTCCCCATTTTGATTTATTTGCTATATACAACTAATATAATTTTGCGAGATTAGGGTTAAATTAAATTCTTAACTTGTAAAACAAGGTCCTCAGCTTCTTTTTTAGATGGAGCTTCGGCATAGATTCTGATAATGGGTTCTGTATTTGATGACCTAAGGTGAATCCATTTTTCATCCCAAGTAATTTTTAATCCATCTATATTATTTTTCTCACCATCCTGAAAGTATTTATCTACTTTTGATAGAAAGTCATCACTATTTATCCCTTTAACACTTACCTTATCTTTAACTATTTCAAACTGAGGAAGAGAATTATAAATCTCGCTAATCGGAGATAAAGACTGTGCCATTCGATTTAAAACCATAGTGGCCGCAACTAATGAGTCTCGGCCTAGGTGACATTCTCTTAAAATCACTCCACCGTTTCCTTCTCCGCCAAGGTTTGACCCTACTTCATTCATTTTATTCACTACATTTATCTCACCGACAGCAGATCTTTTTACTTGGCAACTTTTTAACAATGCTAATTTGTCTAATGCTAAAGAAGTAGAAAGATTTGAAATAAAAATTTCTTCTTTTGCCTTAAGTGTATTTATGTAACCATCAGCAGCTAGTACAAGAGTGTACTCTTCACCTAAAGGGTTACCTTTTTCATCAACTACAGCTAATCTATCAGCATCTGGATCAACAGCAAAACCTACGTCAGCATTATTATTGACTATTTCTTTTGAAAGCCCCATAAGATTTTCAGGTAAAGGCTCTGTGCCTCTATTAAAAACACCAGTTGGCTCACAATCTAATTCTATGATCTCACATCCTAATAAATCTAACATCGATGGCAATGCGTCAGCACCTGCACCATTGACAGAATCAATGACAACTTTAAATTTTTTACTTCTGATGGTATCTAAATCAATACATTCCAAAGATGAACATTTGACAGAGTGCTTGTAAATAGCATTTTTTTCCTCCCAAAGCATACCTTTTTCATTAGGGTATTTTTTCATTGAGGAAAAATTATCAGCTATTTCAAATAATTTTTCACAATCTTCCTTATGAAAAAAAGTGCTATCCTCTCTTAAAAATTTTATACCATTCCACTCAATTGGGTTATGACTAGCAGTAATAATAAATCCGCCAACTGCTTCACTAATATGAACCATATATTGGACAGTTGGTGTTGGAACGATACCGCAATAAATAATTGTGCGGCCAAGTCTAATTAGTTCATCTATCATTAACTGTGCAATTTCTCCCCCAGAGGGCCTGCTATCTCTTCCTGCATAAATAACACCTTCTGGAAGATACTCATGAAGAGCATTTGCATAGTTAATAATAGAATTTTCCTTTAGATCTTCATTTACAAGACCTCTTATACCGGATATACTTCTAATTAACATAATTGATTCCTAAAAATAAATAAATAATATTAACCATTTACATAAAAAAAGGGCCCAGAAAAACGAGCCCTTAATAATCTAATAACTTTTTAAAGTTACTATGTTTATCGACTGCGGCGTGTATCCGTTGTGCGCTTTTTTCTTCTTCTAGCGCCTCTTGGATTATTCCTTAAAGCCTCTATTCTAGCATTCCTAGCCATTCTTCGAGTAGCTTTTTTTCTAGCTTCTCTTTTTTCATCACTAGGTTTTATATAAAATGCTCTTCCACGAAGCTCCCTAAGGATGCCCGCTCTTTCCCATTTCTTTTTAAAACGCCTTAAGGCTCTTTCAAGAGATTCTTTATCTCTAACTTGTATTTCTACCACTATATTCACCTCCTAAAGTGCAAGTGTGGTACATTAAAATTGCTGCGAATCTTAATTGTGTATTGTCATATAATCAAGTATTAAACTAACATTGCAAATTCTTCTATTGATAAAGTCTCTGGCCTCCTTGAAAAATTAATTTTCTCTTTTACTTTATTAGGGATACCCCAACCTTTAAGAGAGTTTTTTAACATTTTTCTTCTTTGATTAAAAGCCACTCTTACAACATTATTAAATTTTACATATTTACTATCTTCTACTAATGCGTGTTTTTTCTTAGTAAGCCTTATAAAGGCTGAATTTACTTTTGGCCTAGGAATAAAAACTGTTGGCGGAATAGAAAAACAATATTCAACATCTAAATAGGCACCAACAACGACAGTCAACCTACCATATTCTTTTGTAGATGCCTTGGCAACTAACCTTTGAGCGACTTCTTTTTGAACCATAATAAATGCATCTTCCCAAAAGTCTAATTGTTCTATTAGCCAAAAGATAATCTGGGAAGTAATATTATAAGGGATGTTTCCAATAACTCGCACAGGGTTAATGATATCCAAATCATAAATATTAGTTTTTAAAATATCATCATGAATTATTTTTAGTGATCTTAAGTTCTCATTCCCATATAATTTTTCAATAAGCAATGGATCAACTTCCACGGAAATCATATCCTTCACAGCAGGTAGAAGAATTTGGGTTAAAGCGCCATCTCCTGGACCAATTTCAAGAATATTATCACTACTTATCGGTTTTATTGTATTATGTATTTTATTAATAATATTTGGATCAACTAGAAAATTCTGACCCCACTTTTTTCTAAATGAGTGTGGTGATTTCCCCATTAAAATAAAAATAACTTAGGAAAAATTAAAAATAGCTTTAGCATTTTCAGTTGTTACATTAGCAACTTCATTTATTGTTAAATTAAATAATTGAGCTAAATAATCAGCTACAAATCGCGTTCTACCAGGCTCATTAGTTTCCCCTCTATATGGAACCGGACTTAGAAATGGAGAATCTGTTTCAACAAGTAAACTATTAATAGGAAGTTTTTTTGCTACATCAGGTAAATGACTATTTTTAAATGTCAAGTTCCCAGAAAAAGAAATGTAAAACCCCATGTCAATTAGCTTTTTCGCTACTTCATACGAGCTTGAAAAACAATGAGAAACACCAACAACATCTGGATAATCTGATAGTATTTTTAGGATGTCATCATCGGATTCACGATTATGAAATACTATTGGTTTATTAGTTTCTTGAGCAAGCTCTAATTGTTCTCTAAAAATTTTTTTTTGAGTTTTTCTATCAGAAATATTTCTAAAATAGTCTAACCCAATTTCACCTAGAGCGACCACTTTCTGATTATTAAGAAGTTCTTTTATTTGATTTAAATAATCTTTTGGGACCCCTTCAGAATCATGCGGATGCACGCCAGCAGTTGAAAATATATTTTCATAGTTTAACGCTAAATCATAACTCTCTTTTGAATCTTCGATATTCGTACCAACACAAATGAATTTTGTAACGCCTAACTTAGATGCTCTAGAAAGCACTCCCGCTAAATCTTTTTTAAGCTCATCAAAAAAAAGATGACAATGTGTATCTATCAACATTATTTATGCTGGTAATCTATCCTTGGAAATAAAGCGGAAAGAACTCCCAACTTAATCCCAGATTTCAGCCCCCCCCCATTTTCTATCTCTAGAATCTGTATTTAAGACTTGAAATAACTTTTTAGTTTTTTCAGGCATTATTGGAGATAATAACACTGCAGAAATTCTTAACGCCTCTGCCCCAGTGTACAATATAGTTCCTGCTAATTCTTTATCTTCTTTTACAACTTTCCATGGGGCACTATGCTCGAAATATTTATTTATACTTCGAACAAATTGAAGTGCTTCTTCAATAGCATCATTAATCGCCATATTGGACATATAATTGTCAAAATTCTGCACTGCTTCTTTTGAAGAATCTTCAACTTTTTTATCATAGGATGAAAGGCTAGATAACTCTGGAATCTCGCCATCATAATTTTTATTTATTAACGTAGAAACTCGACTTAAAAGATTCCCAAAATCATTTGCTAAATCACTATTATACCTATTAATAAATGATTTAATAGTAAAATTTGCATCTTGACCAAGTACCATTTCTCTCATTAAATAATATCTAACAGGATCAACTCCATATTCATCAATTAAATCCATAGGGTTGATTACATTGCCAGTCGATTTACTCATTTTTTCGTCCTCCATTAACCACCAACCATGTGCAAAAATAGTTTTCGGAAGTTCAATACCAGCAGACATTAACATTGTTGGCCAATAAACCGCGTGAGTAGTTAAAATATCTTTTCCAATCAAATGCATACTAGCAGGCCAATACTTATCAAATAAAGTTTTATTATTTAAAAAACCAGGTGCTGTTATATAATTGATTAAAGCGTCAAACCAGACATAGGTAACGTAGTCCGAATCAAATGGTAGCTCAATACCCCAATTCAACCTTGACTTAGGCCTAGAAATACAAAGATCATTTAGTGGCTTATTTAAAAAACCAAGAATTTCATTTTTTCTATGTTCTGGTTGTAGAAACATTGGATTAGATTTAATATGATCAATTAAAGACTTCTGATATTTGCTCATTTTAAAAAAATAATTTTTTTCTTTTAGCTTCTTTATATTTCCAAATTGACCGGAGTCAGCTTCTTTTTCTGTTATAAATCTCTCTTCAGCTACCGAATAAAGACCTTCATACTCATCCTCATAAATGTCCCCTGCATCATATACTGTTTTTAATATTTTTTCTACTACAACCTTGTGCCTATCTTCAGTCGTTCGAATAAAATCATTATTCGATATATGCAGCCTGTCCCAAAGTGATATAAAACTCTTAGACATTTCATCACAATGATCTTTAGGATTTAAACCTCTTTTTGTTGCTGCCTCCTGGACTTTTTGACCATGTTCATCTAATCCAGTCAAAAAAAATGAATCATTCCCTAATTGAACCTGATAACGTGATAGAACATCTGCTAAAATTGTTGTATATGCTGTTCCTATATGAGGATCATCATTAACATAGTATATTGGAGTAGTAATGTAGAACGATTTATTCATAAACAAATTTTTGTATGTCTAAAAGCATATTTAAAAGGATAAGTGGCATATGTAAATTCTGACGTGCTTGCTTTTTAACTTCCTCAATACATAAAATGACTTGATATATATTAGCCTTTGGAAACTTGTCATTAAAAGAGATCATCCTATTATGCAAGTTGGTTTTTTCAAATCCACTATTCAATCCTTGTTTCAATCTATTCGCGCCTCTCAACCAAATTATAATCAGATTCATATGATAGTTAAAATCTAACTGGTTTGCATTAAAAAGACGACTATAATGAGAGGTGAAATTACGCCATTTTTTAGAGTCTTTACTCATTACAGTTGTGGTTAATTTCTCTATTATATTAATTATTCCTTCAACTGGTTGAAGAGATAAAGCTCGAGCTAAATGGATATTACCCCTACAAATAGAAACTATAAATTCTGCGTCATTTTGAGTTGTTTTTTTTTCAATTAACCATTTATAAATATCATCATTTGATAAACTTGGTATATCAAAATTTTGACAACGAGAAATAATCGTTTCAAAAAGCATTTTCTTATGATCCGTAACTAAAATAAATGTAGTATTGTTTGGTGGTTCTTCAAGCAGCTTTAACAAAGCATTGCCAGATTCGCCTTGTCCTGAACATAATAACTCAGAATTAAAAATGATTACAAAAGTTCTACCGCTATCTTTTTCATGTTTAAAATAAAGTTTCTTTTTTAAATCTCTAATTGATTGAATCAATATTCGAGTTGCTTTTGGAAGAGAGATTTTATAAAAAGGATCACTTGCTTTATCATCCAAAGCGTTAAAGTATTCTTTTGGGATAAGTTCCGTGCTACCTGTATTTTTTGGAGGTGGTAGCGGAACAATAATATTTAATTGCTCATGCTGTAATGTATTGAATTTTAGACATGAATCACATGTATAGCATATACTATTGGAATGAGATTTGCAGTTTATTAATTGCGCAAATTTTAAAGATAATCCTTCTTTCCCACAACCGATAGGCCCATTAAATAAATACGCACTACCAATTTTATCTGAATTTGATATATTTGATAACTTTTTCCAAGCCTGAGCCTGGGCTTTTGTAATATCAGCTATCATTAAATCACTTTTTCATTAACCACTTCTCAGGATCAAGCTTTTGACCTTTGCCCCAAACTTCAAAATGTAATTTAGAACCATTGACTGAACCAGAATCTCCCATGTATGCAATTACATCCCCAGATCTTACTTCACTATCTACCTGAGTTTGGATATTAGTCACATGACTATAAACAGTATAAAAACCTCCTCCATGATCAATTATTACAGTTGTTCCATACCCCCGAATATAAGTTATCGTTGTTACTACTCCGCTCATAGTTGACCTAATAGGAGAACCAGGCTGACCTTTTATATCAATACCAGGATTGTCAGTCGTAGTCTTTAAGCGAGCATTCCATTGTTTACCAAACTTTAAAATAACTCTACCCTCTGTTGGCCAAGGTAATTGGCCCTTTAGTAAATTAAATTCTTTTGTTTTTAATGCCTGCTGCTGCTGCCTGATACGTTCTTCTCTCTCAGACCTAGCTTTATCTTCTAAGACCTTTTTTATTATAGACTCAAGCTGTTTAACACCAACAGATTTTTCTTGCATATAGTTAGCTAATGCAGATTTATCCTGCCTGATTCTATTTAGCTCTTTTTCTCTTCTAATTCTCATTTTCCGGAGGGATGTCATTTGCTTTTGCTTATCTCTTTTTAAAGCAATACTTTTCCTCAATAATGATTCAAGCTTTAGCTTATCTTTGTTTATTACTAATAAGATACCTTCAATTTCTTTCGTCATTTTTTGTTCAATAGATGATATAATTTTTAAATACTGCGTTCTATATACGGCTTGTCTCCAAGAAGTTGATGATAATACTTTTTCTAAATCAGATATTCGCCCTTTTAGATAGGTATTTCTAATCCTCTGCTCATACCTTTTTCTAAGTAATTCTAATTCATCTTCTTTTGTTTTTATTCTACCTTTTAGATTATTTACTTTTGTCCTGTTTGAGTTTTCTTCTTTCTTTAAAGATTGAATCAATTTATTAACGAGCGCAAGCTCTTCATCTAAGTTTGTAATTCTTTTTGATGTTGTAGTCTCATTAATATTTGCTTTCCTTAATTTTGAACTTAATTCCTCAATCTCCTTCTTCATTTTATTTATAGCATCATTTTGATATCGAAGCTCCTCGCTATAATCTCTTTTTGAAGATTGTGAATTAACAGCTCCAAAGAATAAAAAAACTAATATTATTTTATTTAATATTTTCATCTGATTAAAACTAGCTAGATTATTTGCCTGGTTACAATGTACAATATTTATATTTTTAAGATCAGAATTCTTCTATCTTAAATAAAATAAAATCTTTAAATGATAACTCTAGTTTTTTATCTTTTAAAAAATATATCCAAAGCTGTTCTTCTTGATTCAAATTATTAGAGATAATTGTATCATGTGGTTTCCCAAGTAGTTCTTCTATTAAAGGAAGGGTCATGCCTATAGTCAAGCGGGGAGAGCGAGCGAGCGCTTGTAAATATCTTGCTTTTGACATTTCATAATCAATTATCTTATCAGACTTATAATTACTATACCTATTTAATTTTTCATTTAAATCGTTAAGCAACTGCTCATTCCTAGAGCCTATACCAGTAGATAATTTTTTTGCTTCTTCAAGAGATTGAATAGCTAATATTATCTCATCAGGCTCATCTACTTTGTCAGCTAGTTCTACTAGTTGTATCCCAGCTTTATATTGTAAGGCTTTTATTTTTGATTCTAAATCATCGTTAAGCTCTAGAGCCATTGAGTACTTTTCTATTGCCTTCCCAAGAATTAATATTGATTGTAATTTTTCCCCTTCCTCAAGAATTACATAAGATTTAAATTTATTAATTACTTTTTCATCTACATCTGAAAACGATGAAACTTTCTGCGCAAGCTTTAGAGCGTCTTTATAAAAGCCCCTATCAAGCAATAAATAAGCAGAATTAATCCATTTTCTTGCAATCTCATTAATGCGAAAGTCCAAGGACTCAATAATTAACGTATCATTTGTTATAACTCTAGCTCTTGCCTTAATATATTTATCGAGAGCTTTTTCGGATTCACCTATATCATCAAAATATAAACCCTGTTCCATTATTTGATATGGGATTTTTCTATCGCATTTTTCAATAAATTCCATTGCCCTATATTTGTTAGAGTGAGTTGGAAATGCATTTATAAATTCTATAAATTTACTTTTTGCACTTAAGTAGTCTTTACTGTAGTAAATATTCTTCGCTTCATCTCCAATAGTCTTTTTGCCACCATAAAATGTTGCAAGGGTAAAATATATTCCATAATTGGCAAGATCAAACCTGGTTATTGGAACTATGTTCTCATCATCACTTATTTTATTTACTTTTGTATATGAATGCCTCAAATCAATGCCAATCGAAAAACGATTTGACTTACCTGGATCAATAATATATCGAAATCCTAATCCTATATTCATGGATGTGCCGCTACCTTTTATTGACTTATCAATAGATTCCGTATCTTTATCAAAATAAAATTTTGAAAATGCCAAACCATAGCCATATCTAAAATTCAAATACCAGGAATCAAAAGGCTGCCATTGCAATGAGTTTGTTATTAAATATTCACTGACTTCCGGTTTAAACTGAACGTTAATAGGCTCTAGAGACGTACCAACTTTCCAATCATCAGGAATACTTTTAGGAGAGATTATAGAACTAGATCGATAATTTATCCCGGTTAATAAATTCATCCAGCTGGTATTCATTATAATATTAGGAATATTTATCATTCCAAAATCAATATCCAATGAAGTTCCAAAAATATTTTCTATTCCTTGATCTAAAGGGGTAACATCATTTTCAAACCAGATCCAATTATCTAAGTCACTTGCTGACGGGGAAGATGAGCTTCCTGAAAGTTTACCGTTAACACCTAGCCCATACCTTATTTCAATAGGCATATAATTTAATGGAGCAGCAAACTCTCTATACCGGAAAATTCTATCATAAATTGGAACTTTTTCGTTCTTGCTATCGTTTGGTATTTTAATTAGACCCCATAGGTAGCTCTTCGGTTCTTGTTTCATTTTAATTTGAGAACTAAGACTCGTGGTCATTATAAAAACTAATAATATCCAATTAAATATTTTTTGTTTTATCATTGATACAAATTTAAGTATTCATATATCATTTACAATAAGAGACTAGGTATATTATACTCTTAAATTCTAAGTTATTTTACTATGTATAAAAGACATTTTATAGCCGTTTTCATTCTAACCAATATTTTATTCTCCCAGAAGTTTAATATTGCAAGAATTCAGTATAGTGGCGGAGGTGATTGGTACTCTGATCCAAGCAGCTTACCAAATTTATTAGATTATCTAAGGACATATACACCAATGAAGAAAGCGGGTAAAGAAGTAAGAATAAAACTAACAGATAATGATGCAAAACACTTCCCATATCTATACCTAACTGGGCATGGTAATATCAACTTTTCGGAAGACGAAGTCATTTCATTAAGATCAATCCTTTCAAATGGAGGGTTTTTACATGCCGACGATAATTATGGCATGGATAATTCTTTTAGAAGAGAAATGAAAAAAGTTTTCCCAAATAAAGATTTTATCGAGCTCCCTCATGACCACCCTATTTTTTCATCATATTTTAAATTTAATAATGGACTGCCAAAAATTCATGAACATGATAATAAACCTCCTCAAGCATTTGGAATTTTTGAAAAGGAAATGTTAGTTGTTTTATATACATATGAAACAGATTTAGGTGATGGCTGGGAAGATGAAGCGGTTCATAACAATTCATGGGAACTAAGAGAAAAATCATTAAAAATGGGTGTGAATATTATTTACTTCGCATTAACTCAATAAAATGAAAATTTCAAACTATATAAAATTATTAAGATTAGAAAAAGTAAAAACAGATTTATTTAGTCTGCTATTTTTATTTATTATTTCAATTATTGGAATCATAGTTTCATTATTACTGTTTGAAGCAGTTTTTTATTTTTCCCCTGCTACAAAAAAAACGATATTAATAACCTTTTTTTCTTTATTATTTTTAATGATTTTATTAGTAGGCTTATTTTTACTACTGATAAATAAAGAATATTTCAAAAATTATTCAGGATCGACTCTAGCAAAAATCATTGGTAAAAACATATTCCCAAAAAATTCAGATACAGCCTTAAATGCACTCCAAATAGAAACAAATAGTGATGAAAATCAATCTAACGAATTAGCCAATAATTTTACTTCAGGTATTGCAAAAAAAATTCAAGATTATAATCCAAAAGACCTTCTAGACAAAAAACCACTTTTCAATATTAAGATAGCTACTGTCTCAGTGATGCTTCTTTCTATTGTTTTACTGTCAATTTTTTCAAGACAAAGTGCCAATTCTTTTTATCGGTGGAAAAACCATGATGAAATATTTTATGCACCAAAACCTTTTCAATTAATCAGCTTAACAAAAAATCACCATATTTTAGGAGGTGAAAAATCATCAATTACAATTATATCTGAAGGTGCTTCTCCAGATACTGTGCATCTAAAATTATCACCGACTCAAATATCAACAAAAAAACGAGACTCATTAAAAATATCTTTAAAATCAGCAAGAGATGTTAATGGATTCTATCAATTTAAATTGCCAGAGCTCTTTCAAGATTACGAATATAGTGCTATAGTAAATGCGAAATATTTTTATGAAGCTTGGGAGGTTGTAAAATCAAAACCTGATACAATCTTTGTTACCGATAGACCAAAACTAGAAAAGTTTGAAATTTTAATAATTCCACCTTCATATTCTAGATTGCCTACAGAGGGGCATGATGGAAGTATTGCTGCAGTACAAGGCCTCAAAGGCTCAAAAGTAAAAATTAATTTATCAAGTAATAGAAAGTTAAAGTCCAGTTTTATCAAAAAAAATGATTCAATACAATATTTAAGCACCATGGGGAATAAAGGTTCTGGAAGTTTCATTATAAGGGAAGAAGGAGAATTTTCAATTCATTTAGTAGACCCGCGCGGCATTACAAATAGAGACCCCATCCCTTATAGAATAAATATTCTTCCGGACTACAAACCAATTATCAATGTAATTAAACCAGCACCAATTATTACACTTGGGAATAATCAAATAATTGGATTTGACATAGAAATTGAAGATGATTTTGGATTTGAAAACCTTCAACTAGCTTATGAAATAATTAGACCTGATTATTTAAATGTAGAACCATACATATCAATGTTTATCATCCCAGATTTAATAAGAGATACCACAAAACAACATATTAAAACACCTTGGAATCTATCTGAAATAATGTTGATGCCTGATGATGAAGTACACTACCATTTTGAATTAACAGATAATGATAACATCTCAGGACCCAAGAAGACTATATCAGAAAAATTTATAGCAAAAATCCCTTCTCTTGCAGACCTATATCAAGATATGGAACAGAAAGAAGAAAATATTGAAGATGAATTTAATGAAAGCATTGAAAAACTAGCAGACTTAAAGGAACAAATTGAAAAAATGGAACTAGATGTATTAAAGACTGAAGATGAATTAAAATGGGAAGACCAACAAAAAATAAAAGAAATGGTTACAAAAGCAAAAGATGAATTGGATCGAATAAAAAACATAGCGAAGGCCATGGAACAATTGATAGAAGAAAGTGAAAAGCATAATCTATTTTTACCAGATTTAGCTGAGAAGTTTAAAGAGCTATCAAACTTAATTAATGAAATAATACCAAAAACCATAATGGAAGAATTAAATAAAATTCAAAACTCACTTGATGATATGAATCTAGAAGATATACAAAAATCATTAGAGCAAATGGCTCAAAATATGAATGAAGTTGAATCTGAGTTAGACCGGTACATTGATATCTTTAAAAGATTAAAAGCAGAGCAAAAACTAGATGAATTAAAAAATAGACTAGAAAAATTAATTCAACAAAAAAATAAACTTGATGATGATATTAAGAATATTAAAGATGAACCTAGCGCAACTAATGAACAAAGAATTGCACAAGAAGAACAACGATTACTTGAGGAATTAAAACAACTAAATGATGAGATGAATCAATCCTCTGAATTAATAGAGCCATTCAGTCAAAATTCAGCAGAAAAAATAGAAGAACTGAGCAAAAGCGAAGATTATGAAGATGCTAGAAATAATATTCAAAATACAATTTCAAATCTTCAAAAAAGTAATAATAAAAAAGCACGGTCCTCAAGCCAAAAAGCACTAAATAGTTTATATAACCTACAAAACACTCTATCAATGATACAGCAACAATTCCAAAATGAAACAGTTTCTGAGATGTCAGCGAAACTAGAAAAAATCATGCGAGATTTTCTTTTTCTATCAAAAAAACAAGAAAATTTAAAAGAAAAAACCTCTTCATTATCTAGGAACTCATCAAGGCTAAAAGCAATGACATATAATCAACAACTTATTCAAGATCAGTTACGTCGAACTACCAAACAAATGATTGAGTTATCTAAAGAAACCTTCTCAATAACGCCCGAAATTGGTAAGGCAGTTGGTTTGGTAAATAATGCAATTGAAAAAACAAAATCTGACCTGACAAATAGGAATATCCGTGATGCAATTGGTAATCAAGATATTGCAATTAAAGGTTTGAATGAAACCGCATTATATTTGTTCCAAAGCATCAAGCAAATGCAATCATCTGGTTCTGCTAGTGGATTTGAACAGTTTTTAAAAATGATGCAACAAATGGCTGGCCAACAGCAAGGTTTAAATCAAAAAGGGATGGGTTTAAGCTTGGGGCAAATGTCTGAAGCGGGGAAAAAACAAATGTTGCAATCTATGCTTCAAGGACAAAAAGGAATCCAAAAATCATTACAGCAACTAATAGAAGAAATGAGACAGTCGGGGAATAATCAAGGACAAGGAGATTTAAAAGGAATTTCAAATGATATAAATGATGTCATCGCTGACTTATCGAAGATGAATTACAATAGAAATACTAAATATAAACAACGAAGAATTCTTTCTAGAATGCTTGATAGCCAAACTTCACTAGCTCAAAGAGGGTATAAAGAAAAAAGGAAATCTTACACAAATAAAGGTTCAACAATTTACTTATCCTCAAAAGGACTGCCCGATAATCTGGGACAGAGACAAAGTATTGCCTTAGAAGCATTAAATCGATCCCTTAATTCTGGATATTCAAAAGAATATCAAACTATGATTAAAAGATATTTTAATGCCATGAGCCAAGTTAAATCCAATTCAACTAATAATAATGAAGATATTAATCCTTAGATTAGCTTTAATTTTAGGTTTATGCTCAATTGCAATCGGTGAGTATACTGGCTCAATTAAAACTGCTAGAATGTACGAAATTCAAAAAAATTGGGATGCTGCGATATCAATCTACAATGATATGCTAAGCAAAAGTCCTAATAATTATCAGGCCATTCGCAGTCTTAAGAACATATATAGAAAAAGTCAGAGATATGGCGACGGGATTAATTTTCTTATATATCAACTTTCAAGAAATCCTAAAGACATACAACTCACTATAGAGCTAGGAGAGTTTTACTTTTTAAACGAAAAAATAAATGATGCTAAAAAAGTTTGGTCTGATGGTTTATTATTATTTTCAAATAATAGATCCTATTACAGATTATTATTCTCGACTTATGATAAATATAGTTTAGGCGATGAACTATTTCAAATGATTGAAAAAGGAAGAGAAGAGTTTAATAATAGCTTTTTATCAATTGAACTAGGTAATTACTACCAAAAAAGAAAGCAGTTTGAAGACGCAATAGAAGAATATGTCCTTTCTCTTTTTTCTAACCCTGGAAACATCTCTTCTGTATCAAGAAGAATTCTGATAATGGGCGATGATATTGATTCAAAAAACATAATTGAAATAAAATTATTAGAGATGAGTAATAGCAATCCAGTATTATTCTTACCTATTTTATCTGATCACTATTTTAAGCATAGAGAGTTTAAAAAATCTTTTGATACATTATTAGAATTGAGCGAAATAGAAAATTTTAGTGCAAAAAAATGGCTCAGCTTCAGTAATAATTTAAGAAAAGAAAAGGCATATTCTTTAGCCGTTAAGTCATATCAATTTTCATTAAAAAAAGATTTAAAAACCTATCAATATGGAGAAGGGCTACTAGGTTTAGCTAAGACTTTTGAAGATCAGATTTTTCCAATTGAAAAAAATGATATTATACCTTTTTTTTATAATGATAATATTTTTTTTGAAGATGCTTTTCAACTTTACACAAATATATCTTCAGAGAATCTAGCTTATAGCCTATCAATATACGATTCTGTCCTAACATCTATACCAGAATCGGCAATTGCATGTGAAGCAGAATTTAGACTTGCTGAAATACAGTACAGAATTATAGAAGATTTTGATAAAGCTCTAAAATTATATAAATCATCGTTATCAAAATGTCGTTCAAAAATATTAAAAGAGCAAAACATCCTAAGAATAGCAGATGTTTATTTAGCCAAAGGTGATTTTATATCTTCAATCAAATTTTTAGACTCAAGCTATAGTGCTCATGAGACACCTGAGATAAAAAATAAATTAATCGAAATGTATTTATTTTCCGGATCGCCTGATACAGCTCTGACTATAATAAATAACTCATTCAAAACAATAATACCAACAAATAAATACTTTAATGACTTGATGGAATTAAGAGATTTTATTAATTATTATTATGTTAAAGTAGATGCTAAGGGTAAAGAAGTTTTCAAAAATTATTTAAGATCGGAATCGCTTTTAAAACAAAGAAAAGTATTTGAAGCCAACCAACTGCTTGAATACATTCAAAATAATAATAATAATGAAATAATTTCCCCCCTTATTTCTTTAAGAAGATCAATAATACTAATGAGATTAAGAAAATATGATGAGGCACTAACCCAACTAAGTACTTTGAATGGCTCAATTTATTCAGATAGAGGTATAATAATGTCAGGACAAATATATGAACAATTTTATGGTGACCCATCTAAAGCTCTAGAATATTATATGCGAATTATTAATGATTATTCAGATTCAATTTTTTCTGAACCCATCAGATACCACCTTAGAAAAATTAAAGATAATGAAAAAATATAAATATAAAATAAAATTATTATGCTTAGCCTTGATCAGCGTTAGCTTTTCTCAAAAAATATTAATCCCAATGGACCAAACTCAAAATGATCATTTAAAATCATATGGGATAGCATATTATGCATTAAAGCGAAATATTAATGTAGAATGGCTTTTAAATTTTCAAGGCGGTTCATTTTTAATAGATAGTCAAACTTCAATAAAGGCTGAATGTAAAATCAGAGGTGTCACTTTTATCGAAGTCAATAACGAGGTCTTAGAAATTTATTCTACTATAGAAAAAAATAATATGGATATTGTTTTATTAGAGAAAGCTCCTAAAATAGCTATTTACACACCTCCAAATAAGCAACCCTGGGATGATGCAGTAACTCTAGCATTGGCATATGCTGAAGTCGATTATGAGACGTTATGGGATGAAGAAGTATTAAACAATGGCTTAGATAATTTTGATTGGCTACACTTGCATCATGAAGATTTCACAGGTCAATACGGAAAGTTTTATCGTAATTATCACAATGCTCCTTGGTACATAGACCAAAAAAATAGATTTGAATCATTAGCAAGAAAATATGGGATGGCAAGTGTGCATGAAGAAAAAAAAACAATTGCTAAAATTATTAAAAATTATATATCTAATGGTGGGTTTTTATTTGCTATGTGTTCTGCAACAGATTCTTATGATATAGCTTTGTCATTAGAAGGTGTTGATGGTGTTCATAGTGTTTTCGATGGTACACCAGTTGATAAAAATCTTTCTAATAAAATTGATTTTTCCAAAACATTAGCATTTAAAGATTTCTCTCTGTACACAGATCCAATGATCTATGAATTTTCTGATATAGATTACCCTCCGAGTCATAATCCAGTAACTAGAGGAGCCGAGGCAGATTATTTTTCTTTATTCGAATTTTCGGCAAAATATGACCCTGTGCCAACTATGTTAACTCAAAACCACGTCCCAGTAGTGAAAGGTTTTATGGGCCAAACTACTGGATTTAATAAAAATATGATTAAAAATCATGTTACTATAATGGGAGAAGATCCAGCCTCAGAACAAGCTAAATACCTCCATGGTAATTTAGGGAGAGGGACATATACCTTTTATGGAGGTCATGACCCTGAAGACTATCAACACTTTGTTGGTGACCCACCAACTGATTTATCTCTGCATAGAAATTCTCCAGGCTATAGGTTAATATTAAATAATATTCTTTTCCCAGCTGCTAAGAAAAAAGAGAAAAAGACTTAGTATTTGAATATCTGGATACAAAAAGAAATTATTATTAAAAATAACCCTAGAGGGTTCCACTTAATAACTGATGAAATTTTAAAAAACCTACCAGAATTAAAAAAAATCAATATTGGCATACTTCATATTTTTATAAATCATACATCAGCTTCATTAACAATAAATGAAAATGCAGATAGTAATGTAAGAACTGATTTTGAATCTCACTTTAATAGAATAGTACCAGAAAAAAAAGAATTTTACACGCACACATATGAGGGGAACGATGACATGCCTGCGCATTTAAAAACAGCTATCCTAGGAAATTCTCTTTCCATCCCTATAAAAAATGGGAATCTTAACCTAGGTATGTGGCAAGGTATTTTCTTGTGTGAACATCGGAATAAAATTAAGTCTAGAAAAATAACTGTGACAATTAATGGAGAATGATTTATTCTTTTTTAACCTTAATCCAAATACTATCCAATTCATTTTGTGAATATTTTTCAAAATCCCTATTAGAATTCGATACTTTTTTTTCTAATGACTGAAATCTCTTAATAAATTTTTTATTTGATTTTCTTAAGGCGTTTTCTGCTGAAACATCAAAAAAACGACATAAATTAATCACCGTAAAAAGTAAGTCACCTAACTCACCTTCAATATTCTTTAAATTATTTTCTTTTTGAGCAAATTTTACTTCTGATATTTCTTCATCTAATTTTTCCCAAACTTGCCTTATCTCCTCAAAGTCAAAACCCACAGAAGAAGCTTTATCTAGGATTCTTTGAGAAGATATTATAGATGGCAATATTTTAGGGATACCATCAAGTCTAGATTGTCTGCCTTTTTCTTTATATTTTTTCTCCTCCCAGGGCTCATTGCTTATTTTATCGTTTAATAATAATGATTTTTCAAAAACATGTGGATGTCTATTTATTAATTTTTCATTTATATCATGGACCACATCATTTATGTCAAAATCACTTTTTTCAGATGCAATTTGAGATTGAAAAATTACATGTAATAAAACATCCCCCAATTCTTCTCTAATATCTATTGCATCTTTTTTATCTATACTTTCAATTAATTCATATACTTCTTCAATAAAATATGGTATCAATGAATTTCTAGTTTGAGTTTTGTCCCAATCACAACCGTTAGGGCTTCTTAATTTTTTAACTATTTCTACAAGATCCCCAAATTGCGAAAATTCATTATTGTTATTTTTTTTCAATTAATTCTTTCCATGATATCTCTTTTAAAAAATACTCTTCTAACTTACTCATTTTTCCTTTTTTCTCTACTGTATCATCTTCAATCCCTAATAAATGAAGAGAACCATGAATAATTAATCTTGCTAACTCTTTACTATATGACTGTTTAAAACGCTTTGCATTTTCTTTTGCTGTTGGCATACTAATATATATTTCCCCTTCAACAGATTTTTCATTTTTAATGTTTATTGGAAATGCAATTACATCGGTCCATTGATTTTTTGAAAAAAACTCTTTTTTTAGATCACTAACGTAAATATCTGAAGTAAAAATTAGATTTACATCAATAGATTTAAAATTATAATGAGTTAATACTTTTTTAACTATTGTAATACAAAGGCCCTCATTTAATTTTTCATACTTTGGGTTTATAAAAACATGAATATTTTTCATTGAATAAAAATTAAATTATTTATCATCTGGATATTCAATACGTATATGATATATTCCTCTCAATACATGAAGCATTCCAGTGTTACCATCTACAGTCCCCTTTATTTTATTTAATTCATCAAGTGTCAATGGGCACTCACTTAATTGACCGTCATCAACTCTCTGTTTTATAATTTTATCAATCATATTTTCAATTTTCATTATATCTGGATTTTTAATGGAACGAACAGCAGCTTCAATGGCCTCACATATCATTAATATCCCTGTTTCTTTTGTATTTGGCTTAGGACCAGGATACCTAAATTGACTTTCATCGATTTTTGATTCATCGCCATCAACAGCCTCTAATGCTTGACGATAAAAATATTCTACTCTTGTAGTCCCATGATGCATAGGAATGAAATCAGAGACAATTTTAGGTAAACCATAATCTTTAGCTAACTGCAAACCATTATTCACATGGCTTCTAATTATCTTTGCACTCATTGTTGGCTTAATGGCATCATGCTTATTATCAGATGCATATTGGTTTTCAATAAAATAATCTGCCTTTATCATTTTACCAATATCATGATAGTAAGCACCTACCCTACATAAAAGTGAATGAGCACCAATAGCTGTTGCGCAAGCTTCAGCCAAATTACCAACGACAATACTGTGATTAAATGTCCCATTTGTTTCTCTTTGAGCTCTTTTTAATAATGGCCTATCATAATCGAGTAATTCAATCAATGTTAAATCAGTAGTCACTTCAAAAACCATCTCAGTAAGCCCAATCAAACCATATGTGATAATAGGGGCTAAAAAACTATTCAATGTTAAAATTTGCAAATCAATAATAATTTTTGACCACGACTGCTCCTTAAACAAACCAATAGCAATAATCACAATGATACTAGCGCCAATAAGAGCAAACATTGTTGTAAATAACTGACTCCTTTTTCTTAATTTGCGAATATTATAAACTCCAACAGTAGCAATAAATAAAGAAGTAATTACAAAATCAATATTTTGCCCCATCATCAACCCTACAAGAATCGATACAGCAACTGTGGACATGAAACCAATTCTTGCATCAAATAAAATAGTTAATGTGAGTGCACCAACAGATACCGGAACTAGATACTCTGAAAATTGAAAATAATTTATTATAAGTGAAGCAAGTAACATCTGAAATAAAATTATAATAGACATTAATAAAATCATTTTCCAATCTGAAAAGACATCTATTCTATACATATACAAAAAGGTAAAAAATAAAGAAATAACTATTAATATAAGGATAACTCCCCCTAAATAATTCCATATATCATCTAAGGGCTTATCTTCATTCATATTATCAATAGAAGCAGAAAGAGAACTTAATTTTTGAAGCACATCCTCAGTAATTCTGATATTTGCGTCAACTATCAATTCATTTTCTAATACCACCCCCTTGCTTCTAGGAACCTGCTTAATATTTGACCTTTGATTTGATTCTGTCAATTTCCTATCATATATCAAATTAGGGATCATATGCTCAACAATTATATCATATCCAATATCAAAAAAAATGTCTTTTAAATCCACTTTACTTATATACTCTTCTTTTGCTTTAATCCAAGCAATTTCCAAGCTATTAAAATCTATTTTTTTTGTAAGTATGGGTACATCACCTTGATTGATTTTTACTTTATCACTTATGATACTATCAATTGATATATCATATATACCTTCAGACCACCTATTCTTACAAATCTGACTAACAATTTTTTTATGCGAAGACCAGTCATTAAGAATTCTTGGGTCATCAATAGTCGTTAAATAATTATTCCATGAAGAGTCTTTCAAAGTCGTAAATGGATAATCAGTTTTAAAATCATTTGTAATAATTACAAGACTAGTACTATCAGCAATAAATTCATTTTTTGCTTTTTCTGCTGTAGGATGATATTTACGCTCATAATACAACTGCTTTGATTCATTAAATCTCCATTTTGCAGATCTATAATCATTAATTGATTTAAAAAATTTATCTAATTCTTTTAATTGAGAATTTGATATGCTTTGGTCCCTATTAAAAATATAAGCAACAGATTTCTTTTCTGTTTTTTTATCTTCTTCATAATCTGCTTCTGTTTTTAAAATTGGGAAAGTGTAAGGGGCAATAATCGGTTCTCTGGTAATATCATTAATTTTATAAGAATACTTGAGAGTTTCACCCCCAGGGAATAATAGAGAAATTAATATCACTAGAAAAAAAATGATCCCAATCTGTTTTAAATTTTGTTGAAAAAATTTTATTTCTTTTTCTAAAAAAGAGAATGGCAGGTTATCTTTTTTCATATGTTTTTATCTTATTTTTAAATTTTTAGAGCTAGTCTGTAAGCCGAGTCCTGTCCACCTCTAAAGAGGATAGATGATTATTTGTCTGCGCCTAATGTTGCCAATAGGCTGAAGCGATCTACCCATCCATCAAACGATGCGAACAACATCTCTGAAACTATTCGATCTTGCACCAAGAGGGGTTTACAAGCTCAATCTATTTAAAGAAAGACTGGTGGTCTCTTACACCACCTTTTCACCCTTACCTAAAATTAGGCGGTTTATTTTCTGCTGCACTTTCCATGTCCTCTCAGACTCCTTTTGTTAAAAGGCTCTATGTTCTGCGGTGCCCGGACTTTCCTCTCCATAAAACTATTTAGTTTTTACAGAGCAATCATCCGACTAACTCATGAATTTAATTTTTTTTGTTGTATACAAATCTCCCACAACTTTGACAATTATGAAGGTCACCTGATCTAATTTCAGAAACCATTTGCAAAGGAAGCGCTGCCCCACAACCTCCACAAGAATTCCCCGAAAGCGGGACAACTGCAATCCCAGATCTTGCAGATATCACTTTATTATAAACAAACATTATCCCTTCATCAATTTCCACTATTTGCTTTTGACGAGAATTTTCTAGCAATTTTTTCTCCTCGGCAGTCTCTGAAAGAGCTTGATCTAATTTATTTCTTCTAATATTAAGGTCTGTTTTTAAATCTTCTAATAAAGCCTCATTTTCTTTGATGTCATCTTCTAAATTTTCTTTTTCTTCAAGATAAGATATTAAAAGATCCTCATGTTCTTTTTGTTGCAATTGTAAGTGCTCAATTTCACTAGATAAAGCATCATATTGTTTATTATTTGTTACTAAAAATAACTGATCTTTTAATTTATCTTTTTTCTCATGAATTTCTGTATTAATTGTCTCTGATTTGCTAGTATTTAAAGTTATTTCTTTTAAACTAGCCTTATATGATTCAATTTTACTCTTAAGATTATCTTCTTTTTCATTTAACTCATCTACCATCTTAGGTAAATCACCAAGAAGAGCATTTAAATCTTCTAGCTGTGAATCTATATCTTGTAACTCAACAAGCCTTGTAATTGACATTATGGTTCCTAACTGTAATGATGTTTATTTGTAAATATGACATGGTAAACTTATCTCATTAAGGTCTATATCTGAAATTTTAATTTCATAATTATATATTTCGAATCTGGTGCTATTATATTTATAAATTCATATTCATTATTTTAAAGAAAAACTAAAAACACTTAACATTATATGCCCAAAAATAAAATTAGCTTTTTAAAAAAGACACCTTGGAGTAAACAGATCAGACATAGAATTAATGCTTCAAGATATGAGATTAGGTTCTCTTGATGAACTAATTAAAAAAGTAATCCCAGAAAATATATATTCTCCATTATCTGATAATTTAATTGAAGAAAACTTATCTGAAGAAGAAGCACTTATTAAATTAAAAAACTACTCGAGAAATAATTCTGTATTTAAATCATTTATTGGTATGGGATATAATGGTACAATAATCCCAAATGTTATCAAAAGAAATGTATTTGAAAACCCCGGCTGGTACACGCAGTACACACCTTATCAAGCAGAAATAAGTCAAGGACGCTTGGAAGCTTTATTAAACTTTCAAACTCTAATTTCAAGCTCAACTGATCTACCCATTGCGAATGCTTCACTACTTGATGAAGGAACTGCGGCATCTGAAGCGATGACAATGTTTTTCAATACAACAAAAACAAAAAATAAGTTTTTTGTTTCAAAATACTGTCATCCCCAAACAATTGATATTTTAAAAACAAGAGCTGAGCCATTAAATATAAATCTTATTATTAAAGATGAAAATGAATTCACCTTTGATAATTCTATATTTGGATTACTTCTTCAATACCCCACAACAGATGGAAAGCTCACTGACTATTCTAACATAATAAATAAAGCAAAAGACCTCGGCATATTTACTTGTCTTGCTACAGACATTTTAGCTTTAAGTATAATTAAAACACCCGGAGAGATGGGTGCGGATGCTGCAGTAGGGAATGCACAAAGATTTGGCGTGCCACTTGGTTATGGTGGCCCCCATGCTGCATTCTTTGCGACAACTGAAAAATTCAAAAGAAAGATCCCTGGGCGCATAATTGGTGTTTCAAATGACGTCCATGGAAATAGAGCTCTTAGAATGGCACTACAAACCAGAGAGCAACACATCCGTAGAGAAAAAGCGACTTCAAATATATGTACTTCGCAAGTTTTATTAGCGATAATGTCATCAATGTATGCGGTTTATCATGGCCCAAAAAATATAAAAAACATTGCCTGCAGAGTTAATAAACTTTGTAATCAATTAGCTATATCTCTTTCAAAAGCAGGCATTAAGCTTTTCCACAATAAATTTTTTGATACAATTCGTTTTTTCCCAAATAATGACTGGGAAGCATTAGCAAAAAAAGAAAAATTTAATTTTAGAATATATGAAGATGGTAGTATCGGTATTTCAATTGATGAACAAACTAAAGAAATCGATATTTTAAAAATATGTAAAATATTTGATGTCGAAAAAGATGAATCAAGTGTTGATTTTCTTTTAGAGTTTAAGAGAAAAACTGATTACTTAACTCATGATGTTTTTAATAGCTATCATTCAGAAACAGAGATGCTTCGTTATATACATAAACTTGAAACAAAAGATTTATCATTAAATACTAGCATGATTCCTCTAGGCTCATGTACAATGAAACTAAATGCTACTTCTGAAATGATCCCTGTCACATGGCCTGAGTTTAGCGAACTTCATCCTTTTGCACCTCTTGATCAGGCAAAAGGGTATATACAAGTTTTTAATGATTTAAGAAGTTGGCTTTCACTACTTACTGGTTTTGATGACTGCTCTTTACAGCCAAATTCCGGGGCGCAAGGCGAATATACTGGATTACTTGTTATAAGAGCATACCATATTAGTCGGGGTGAAAAACATCGTAATATTTGCCTTGTTCCTGAATCTGCTCATGGGACCAACCCTGCTAGTGCAATAATGGCTGGCATGTCAGTTGAAATAATTTTGTGTGATCAAAATGGTAATATTGATCTGGAAGATTTAAAAAATAAAGCAGAAATACATTCAAAAAATTTATCAGCTATAATGTTAACATACCCCTCTACTCATGGTATCTTTGAAAATAAAATTCAAGAAGCTTGTGAGATAGTGCACCAATATGGAGCCCAAGTTTATATTGATGGCGCAAATTTGAATGCTATGGTTGGCCTATGTAAACCTGGTGAATTTGGTGGCGATGTGATGCATATTAATCTTCACAAAACATTTTGTATACCTCATGGTGGTGGAGGTCCAGGAATGGGACCAATAGTTTGTAAAAAGCATCTCTCTGAATTTTTACCAACCCATTTTCATTCAGAAAATATAAATAAAAATGCAATTAGTTCAGTTTCTGCAGCACCTTATGGCAGTAGTAGTATATTACTTATCTCATGGACTTATATTGCAATGCTAAATACAAAAGGACTCACTAAAGCAACTAAGATTGCAATACTTAATGCTAATTATATGGCGGAAAAGCTAAGCCCCCATTTTGATATTCTTTTTAGAGAAAAAAATGGTTACAATGCACATGAGTTCATTATTGACATCAGGCCAATTAAAAAAGAATATGGAATTAGCGAAGAAGATGTTGCAAAAAGACTTATGGACTACGGATATCATGCACCAACAATGTCTTGGCCAGTACCTGGCACGATGATGATTGAGCCCACCGAAAGCGAGTCAAAAAATGAACTCGATGCATTCTGCAATGCGCTTATTTCTATCAAAAGGGAAATAATTGATAGTTTTAAAACCGCTGATACTCCATTAAAAAATGCTCCACATACTGCACTTCATCTTGCTGCTAGGAATTGGGATTATTCATATTCAAGAGAAGTGGCTGCTTTCCCAACAGAATATCAAAAAGAACATAAATATTGGCCATCTGTAGGCAGAATAGATAATGCCTATGGAGATAGAAACCTTATATGCACATGCCCATCGATTGATGAATACAAATAGTAATGTTCAAACTGCTAAAAAATAATCTACTTAACATTCTTGATGAAACTCAAAGTGAAAGAAACCAGTTAAAAAATCACCCTATATATAATTCTATTAAAACAGAAAAGCATTTACACGTTTTTATGGAAAACCATGTTTTTGCAGTATGGGACTTCATGTCTGTTTTGAAATCTCTTCAAAAAGAATTTACATGTGTTGAAATACCATGGCGCCCAAAAACAAATGGGAACTTATCTAGAATGTTGAATGAAATAGTTCTTGCTGAAGAGTCAGATGTTGATCGATATGGACAGTACCTTAGCCATTTTGAAATATATTACCATGCTATGAAAGAAGCAGGAGCAGATACAAAAAAGATAGAAAAATTTCTAAATGAACTTGATAATTCAGATCTACATACTTCATTGATGAAAAGCGAGGCTCCAAAAGCTGCTCAAGAATTTGTTCTTGATACCTTTAAATATATAACCATGGATGCTCCACATCTCAATGCGACTATCTTTACTTTGGGTCGAGAAGAAATAATTCCTGATATGTTCCGTGAGCTTGTCCAAGATCTTGAAAGTAATTCTTCTGGTAAATTTAAATCTTTCATTTATTATCTTGATAGACATATAGGTCTTGATGAAAATGAACATACACCATTAGCACTAAAGATGATTAAAGAAATATGCGGAGATGATGAGAAAAAGTGGAAAGAAAGTATTGATTGTGGAAAAAATGTAATGCAGTCAAGAATAAAGTTTTGGGATCAAATTTTGTTTGAAATAAAAAAAACAGATATCAATTAACTGATACTACCTCACTTTCTACATAACCGGATTTAGCTTCTGAAATAAAAACATTTTGTATTGTATTTTCTAAAGAAATAGGCCCTTGGATTCTTGTTTTAATATAATTGTCGGTGTAGCCGAAAAGTATCCCATTTTTACTTTTTTCAACTAATACAGGTCTTATTTGCCCAACAGACCGTTCATAAAAATTATCTCTTTTTTGATCAGAAAGCTCTCGCAAAATTTTCGACCTTCTGGACCTTTCTTCACAAGGCACAACGGGTTCAAGCTTTATGGCTTTTGTATTTTCTCTTTCAGAATATGTAAAAACATGTAAATAAGAAACATCATGATTCTTCAGAAAATTATAAGTTTCAAGAAAATCCTGCTCAGATTCTGAGGGGTAGCCTACAATAACGTCTACACCGATACATGCATCTTCATCAAAACTTTTTATTTTATTTAATCTATCATAATATAATTGCGCAGTGTATCTCCTCTTCATGGACTTAAGCATCTTATTTGACCCTGATTGCAAGGGTATATGAAAATGAGGCATAAACTTTTTTGATGAAAAACAAAACTCAATTATTTCATCGGTGAGTAAGTTAGGCTCGATAGATGAAATTCTTAATCTTTCTATATCTATTCTAGAATCCATTTGTTTTATCAAATCATAAAAAGTTTCATTAGTGCCTTTTCCAAAATCACCAATATTTATTCCAGTTAGCACAATTTCTTTAGTGTTTGTTTTAGAAATATCTTTAGCAATATTGATGGTTTTATTAATTGAAGAACTTCTACTTTTTCCTCTAGCAAGCGGGATAGTACAAAATGTGCAATTATAGTCGCATCCATCCTGTACTTTCAAAAAAGATCTAGTTCGGTCATCGTTTGAAAAAGAAGGATTAAATATCTCTACATCATCAATATTCCCACTTATACTTGATTTTATATCATTTGAGATATCTACTTTATCTAAGTGACTTAGTAAGTCAAATTTATCAGCAGTACCCAAAATTAGATTAACATCTTTAATCCCGATAAGCTCTTCAGGTTTTAATTGAGCATAGCAGCCTATCAAAGTAATAAAAGCATTTGGGTTTAGCCGCTTACTCCTTCTAATAAGTTTAAGGGTTTCTTTGTTTGCATTTTCTGTTACAGAACACGTATTAAAAACATAAATATCTGCAAACTCTTTCGAATTAACATTCTCATAACCATATTTAAGAGAATCTCTTGATAATGAAGATGTTTCTGAAAAATTCAATTTACAACCTAATGTGTGAAAGGCTATCTTTTTTGCAACTGTGCTCATAAAAAATAAAATAAGTTTCGTTCTAAGAAAATATTGATACTTAAATTTAAACGCTTAATATTTTTAATGATAAAGGAATTACATAAAATGAGCAAGAATTTAAAAAGCGTAATAACCTGCGATCTTGATGGTAAGATCGAAACTTTTAGTGAGGGCGCGCAGCAATTATTTGGCTATTCAGAACAAGAAATTATTGGTAAAGGTAGAGTAAGTGATTTTAGTGCTGGTCAGATAGTGCTAGGGCATGTTGTTAATTGGCTTGCAGAATCAGTTGAAAAAGGAAAGTGGGAGGGAAACACGGTATTTCTGCATAAGGATGGAACTGAAATGCCATGTAAGATTAAAATCACACCTACTAAAGATAAAGAAGGAAACCACATTGGCTATTGTGGAGTAACATCGCCGCTTGCTGATAAATCTGCTGATGAAGTCCGTCCAAAAATTAGTTTTGGAACAAAACTATTCAGTTGGATGGTAATAATGAGACTACCATTTTTAACTGCAACAATTGTTCCTATCCTTCTGGGAGCAGCTGTAGCAAGTAAATTTGTAAGTATTGATTGGATTTACTTTGCTTTAACAATGCTAGGTGGTTTTTTCTTACATATCGGTACCAATACATCTAATGACTATTACGATCACACTAGTGGAACAGATGAGGCAAATTATAACTACATGGTACCTTTTTCTGGAGGTAGTAGGAGTATTCAAATGGGACTCATCTCAGCTAAAGGCATGTTAAATGTTGCTGTAATAACTTTTGCCTTAAGTGCTATTGTTGGTATACCGCTCATCTACAAGGCAGGTATAAACATTCTGTACCTTGGAATCATTGGATTTTTATCTGGCCTGTTCTACACAGCTCCCCCATTCAGGTTTGCATCTAGAAAAGGAATGGGAGAGCTTTTAATTGGTCTGAATTTTGGGCCACTAATGGTCGCGGGCAGTTTTCTAGTTCAAACAGGCGGTGATATGACCCACATTATGGATGCAGTATTAGCGGGTATACCAATAGGTTTTCTAGTAGCTGCAATAGTATTTGTAAATCAATTTCCTGATCATGATGGTGATAAAGCAACTGGTAAAAATAATTTGGTTGTTGTTTTTGGACCAGAAAAAGCAAGAATAGGATATGTTGCTTTAATTATAGGAGCATTTATTAGTATCATTGCATTATCTTGGACTAATCCACTTACCTTCCCAACATTATCACTTGTGTCGCTGATAACATCAGTATATAGTATCTTTACAATAAAGACATTATACAAACATTATGATAATAGATTATTACAACCTGCTAATGCAGGAACTATTGGATTACACTTCCTAACGGGGTTATTTTTCTGTGCCGGTATATGGCTAGGATAATTTAAATCATTAAACCTTTGGAGTAATGTATGAATAAAACTGAATTTTTAAATATAGTTGAAGATAAAATTGAAAAGCATCATTTATTAAATCACTCATTTTATAAAGCTTGGAATGCTGGCGAACTTGATAAGTCTGTCATTCAAGAATATGCTGCTCAATATTTTAAACATGTTTCTGCTTTCCCAAGATACTTATCATCAATTCACTCAAACTGTGATAATATATCTGTAAGACAAGAGATTCTAGAAAACTTGATCGATGAAGAGCGTGGTGAAGAAAACCATCCAGAATTATGGATGCGTTTTGCAGAAGGCATGGGTAAAAAGAGAAAAGATGTAAAAGATACTGTTGCGATTAAAGAAACTGAAGAATTAGTAAATAATTTTATGAAACTATCAAAAGATGAACGCTACCATGTTGGATTCAGTGCTCTTTATTGTTACGAATCTATGATTCCTGAAATTGCTGAAAATAAAATTGATGGTTTGAAAAAATACTACGGTGCTAAAAATGGCGAAGATACATTAAAGTTCTTTGAAGTTCATCAATCAGCGGATATCATTCATAGGCAAGTTATTAAAGATTTAATTGGTGATGTTTGTGATACTGATAAAAAGAAGGAAGAAGCGCTCGACGCCATCGAGCTTGCATTACATTCTTTAAATAACTTCCTCTCAGGAATGGAAAGGGTCTACTGTTAAGTAGAAATTAATATTAAGAGCGTCGGTCTTTTTCAGAGCGGCGCTCATCTTGCCTTCTATCGCCCTCAGCTCTTCTATCAGTTTCAACTGATAAATTATTTACTCTTCGTTCTGTATTTCTGCGATCATCACTTCGTCTATCATCGCTATGTGTTCTTTTATCAGACATTTTTATTCCTATTATAATAAAAACGATGCCTGGAAGAAACCCAGGCATCGTAATATATTTTTTTATTAATTACCCTTTAAAATCAACAAAAAGAGTAGATTCAGTTTTAACCAAACTAACTTTATCTTCCATATCTAGATCGCTGACTGCTTGCTCAATCATTTTCATTTCATTCTCATGAATGAATTGATCAGCTCTAGCAATATAAGCAAGGTTTTTAATTACCTTATAACGATCATCATCAGAAGAAAACATTTCTTTGATTGCACTGAGAGAAGAACCATATTGATCAAAACGAGAAGCTTCATCGCCAAGGGCAATAAATTTATCAATTACTTCTTTTTCAACTTGATGATACTCATCATCCCCCATATCTGGAAGCATAACCTTAACATTGCCACGCATTGCTTCTTTTTCAGACTCGTCAACATCTCCATCTGCTAAAAAAGAAACACAAACAAATGCATATACTAAGTCGTGACTATTTGTCCAATCTGACATAATTACCTCGTTAGAATTAATTTACATTTATAGTTCGTAATTACTATTACTCCTCTATGATGAGTCTACGAACCTCTAAACTCAATGGAGCTAATTAGAAGTTATCATCGGTTTATGTGAAAGAGCAATAAAAACCGATTCAACTCACATATATGATTTTAAATAATATATAGATATAAAATCTTCTTCAATATTGAAAAACATATATCAAAATCGTAGTTTCCATTGACAATGTTTTACTACTTTACATCAGCATGAACAATAATATTACAATATTTTTTGCAAGCATATTAAATCTGATAAATAAAAACAGATCACTAGCTTCATCGGTAATCGTATTATCCATCATCCTCATAAGTGATTCTTTATTTCATCAGCTTTATCCACAAATCATTTCATTACTTGAGCAATTCTTTAATATTAACAAAGATGCTCATGGTGCTGTAGATCTTACTTTTGCTCCCGAAATATGGGGAGGAGTATTAGCTACGGTTTTGGGTACATTAATAATTGTTATTGCGATAGCAGCAGAATCTACTCCAAAACTAATGGATTTATTTGTAAGGGATTGGATAAGTCTTATTTTTATATGGTTCTTAATTCTTGCATCAATTCATTCGACAATAATTATGTACTATTTTGAGCCAATGAATAGATTATCTAGTGTGATGTTAAATACTTATATCTACTTGCCTTTATCATCTATTTTATCATTGCCATATATATTTTACATCTTGCTTTATTCCAAGACAGATAATGTTATTAAAAAACTATATTCGTTAAACATTTCTGATATTAAAAGATTAAAGCAAAAGCCCATCCAATTAACAATGAATAATATTAAAGTCATTGAACATTATCAGTATCAACTAATGTCCACAATAGACCAATTCGATGATTTACTTGAGTACATATCTTTCAAAGAAGCTCAGACAGAAATTATTCGCAGAGTTGGCGATACTGTGAGAGTGTATATGATGAACAAAGACTCTTATGACGCAAAATTTTTCACTGCTACAGATACTATTAGAAACAATCCAACTTTCAGAACATATATCGAGCATCAATATAAAGATATAGAAGATAGAAAAACGTTTTATGAGGTAAAATCTTTTAAAATGATGGGTAATGCATATATAAGAAAAATGGAAAATGGCGAATATGAACTGGCGTCACTTATTGCTAATGAAATTAGCTCAGTCGGGCTTTTAGCCTTAGAACTTAAACAAGATAACTTAATAACGGATATCAATATAAGATTTAATACATTCATGAGATTTGCAATAAAGCATGCAGTGAAGAATAATGAACCTAGAAACTTATACAATTTAGCATTCCACTATTCTACTTTGTTACAAGGCTACGTAGATAAAAATAAAATTGATTTATTAAAAATGGGATACTTCTATTTCAAATTTTATAGTAATGAAATTTATAAACAAGCAGCTAACAACCCTTCACTATATTTTATTGTAGATGTTTTAACTACTGAACTAAAAAAGATATCCATCCTTATATCTGAAAAAAATTGGGATATTGAGCTGCAGGAACATTTATTAAAAGAAATTTTACAACTTGATAATCCTCCAGATTATCCAAAAGATGATTTAGATCAGACTGTAAATAATGGTGTGCGAGTATTGCAAATTGGTTTAGCTCTTCATTATATAAAAATTGAAAACTTTGATTTCGCAGAAACTATTGTCGCAGATGTACTTGATGACCTTGCTTATTTTGATAATCAAACCTACCTGAATTTAATGGAGGGACTATATAATAGAATCAGATTCAGTGGGCCAACATTTTGGGAAGATACAGATAGAGGGAATACTAATATTTACTACTCTCCAGACAGTGATAAAATCGATGATTTTAAAAAGATATTATCGAAACAAATGAAGAGTAGACTTGAAAAACTTGATCGTGACGTTCAATTTTTAAGACTCGAATTGGATAAATTAAATTCTAAAGAAGAAAAAACACCGTTAGAAAAAGAAAAAATAATTGATCTTGAAGAAAAAATAAATACTAGGAGAAAGACGTTTTTTATAAAGTAGATATTATTTGGTCAAAGCAAAAAAGAATGCCTGTGTCAAATTGGATATATCTTGAGTAGCAGTTGCTAAATTATTAACTGCTGATTTTGCTACCTCAAAATAGACTGTTCCCCCAATAGAAGGATTTTTATCTACAATCCTTGAAAAATGCTCTAAACTTAAAATTCCATACTTTACGTCTGTCATTGCCGTAACATGGGATGTGCGCTTAGCGTCATCAAGAACTAAAGAAAATTCTCCGATGCCAAAAGCAGGTGCCTTCACTACTGATACAGTTGGTTGAGTAATTGGGTCATTTGATGGAGCTGGATCTGTTGTCTCTAATCTTATTATTGACTTAGTTGACATAGTAAATCCACTAGAAGCTTTAACCATCATATTTTTAGATACTTCAACTTGACCTTGAAAAATTAAAAGCATTGTATCTCCTGCTTCACCTTCCTTAAGTAAAACAGTCCCCGGAGAACATTTTTCTTCAATTACTGCCTCTGCAATCTCAGAGCAAAGTTTTTCAGGCACTTTACTAAAATAATTTATTTTTTGTATTTGACTAGCGCTAACACTCATAATTTTACCTCAATACTAAAGCTTTATGTTTACCATCGATAACATATTCATCATCAGGGTTTATCTCAACAATTACATGTTCATCACTTGACAACTTTATTCCTGCACCATCTAACTGTTCTTTGATCATATCTCTAATAATTGGACTACCACTCTCACCCATTTGATCTTCTAAACTGAATCCTGCTTTCTTAATTGCATAACCAACTAATAACCATTTATGCTTGAATTTATAATATGCTGAAACTTTATTGTGGGTTAAGCCAACTAACCCTTTAGGAATAGGTACGACCTGAATACCTTTATCTTGCTTTTCTTGTGTAATAAGTTCATCGAAAAGTTGTGGTACGCCTGGATCAGTAACATGCTTAGCTAACATATGTGGTATATGTTCATCAGGAAAAACAATTTCATTTACATTTGCTCTATGCAAATGAGAAATGTACTCTTCATCTAAAATATATGCTACAACCTGAATATCCTCTAGTATAGATTTTGCAGTGAGAGCTGTTAATACCGTTTTATCTTCATCTGGCTTTTCATTTGGGAGTAATCCAGACTCATCTGGTACTATCATGAAAGTCCCGCACTCTTCTATATATGCTTTTTTTAGCACACCCTCTTGAGTAAAATTCTCAGATAAATGTGTTATATCTAACCTGTCAAAACCAGAAATGGCTCTTTTAATTATTTCTTCTTCAGTCTCATTAATTAAAATTACAACAGAAGTAGAATCCTCATTTGCCTCAACCAATCTTAGCGCTGATTGTACTGCTGGATTCCATCCGGCTATAATCAAATGCCCATGAAATTTAGTTTCATCCAATTTATCATCTCCTTTCAAACGTGCTGCTACTAAAACAGAAGAAACAGCACCTGTAAGCATTGTTACAATGCCTAGATTTAAAATCATTATAATTATAGTTAAAAACTTTCCTAAATGTGTCTCAGGGCTTACATCTCCATAACCCACCGTAGTAAAGGTTACTACTGCCCACCAAAAAGTATGAAAAAATGTATCTAGCCAATTCGGCTCACTACCGCCAAACATAAAACCATCACCAACATCGTCCTTAACACTTCCACTAAATAAAGGATATTCAATAATAGTTAAAATAGTTGTTGCTAAAAATACAGCACCAAAGCCCCAAATTGCATATCTGAATAATTCATTAGCTTGATAATAATTTGATAATCTAGAAAAAATTGTTTCAGTATCACTTATTTCAGATGCACTATGTCTTCCACTTCTTTCATCTTCATCTACTTGAGCTATAGATTCGTCTACCAGAGATTGATGAAGCTGATCATACAAGACCTGATTAGCATGTATCTTTTCTTCTATATCATCAAATGATGATGAGTTAGCTTCAATATTTTTATTTGTATCCATTAGCCTAAATATATTTATTCTTTAATGCAGAATGAAAGAAAATGTCATTCCCTTTTACTTAAAATAATTTTTAAAAGTTTGCTCTAACTTTTTTGAAGAAATAGGCTGTGAAAACCCCATATAAAAAGCTAAAAACCACATCACAAATATTCCAAAAAATAAAAATACTAATTGCCAGATCCATATTGATGGCAGATTAAATGGCGTCCAAGTAGCAGGTATGTTTGGATCAGAAAATAAAGTATTACCAATCATAGCAAAAGGGCCAAAACCAAATAAGAACCAAACTAAAACTAAACCATATGCCAAAGGAATTAATTTTTTCTTTGACTTTGGTATACCAGCCACTTCAGATAAAAATGCATGTCTTTTTTCTTTGTTATCATTCCTTTGATTACTATCTGGGAAAAAATAAGAACCAAAACAAGTAAAAATTATATTAAAAAAAATCCCCCACCCTGCAGAATGTATAGTGAGAGGGTAAGCTCCCCATGGTAAGGAAAATAAACTAGACATTTTATCTGTTAAGGTAACAGCAAGAAGCCCAGCAATTAAACCTATAGTGACCCCTACTCGAGAAATCCATTTACAATAAAGATTCCCAAAAAGAGCTGGATACATTTGAAATCCATAAGCTACTGCTAAACCTCCTAGCATTACTAATGCGTCTGTTGAAATAATTGCAACAACTAATGCCGCGGCTGCTACAACAACTACAAATAAGCGTCCTATAAACTTTTGTTTATGTTCGCTCACTTCTTCATCAATATAATTTTTATATATGTCTCTAGTTATCATTGCACTGAAAGTAGACATATAGGCCGAACCGGTACTCTGCATGGCTGCAAGAGCACAAACAGCTAATAATCCTACTAACCAGGGTGCTGACTGGGACATTAAATTAATGAGTTTAGGTACTAAAGTACTGTCAGATATAGTTTCAAATACTCCATTTAAAACCAACACATCTGCCCCCATCCCTTGAATGATTGTAAATGTAAATAAAATTATACCTATGACAATTGAAGATGCGACTACTTGTTGCCAACGAAAAGGCTCAGAGGTTTTATTTGCATACGCCCACATTGAGAAAGCCGGTGAAGATTGTATACCCATTAAAGCGAACATATATGTCATACACATCATACCTGTCCAAACACCACCAATTGCATTTGAACCTGATGAAACAATTTGAATGGAGCCTGGCATTGCCACTCTATTTGAAAAACCCTCTAATGTTAAGCGATTACCACTAATTAAATCATTTTTAACTAAAACGCCAAGTCCTTCAGTGAATAAATTCCACCCACCAATCCATTTTATCGTAATAATTCCAAGAACTACTATACCCAAAGCCAGCAAAATTGCCTGAGCGCAGTCAACATAAGCAACCGATCTCAATCCTCCTGAAGCAACATAAATAACAACTACTGTAGATAATAATATCATACCTAAATTAGTTGAGATTAAACCATCAGTAAGAACATTGAATAATGCTCCAGATGCTCGAAGTTGAATGCCTAGATATGGTACGGAAAAAAGGAACGCAACTAAAACTGTCAAGCCTCTTATTAAATTACCACCATAATAGTCAGAATACATTTCCCCAGGAGTAACGTAATTATAAACTCTTCCAAGAACCCACTGTCTTCTTAAAAAAAGGACGCCAGTAAATGGTATTGTTAATGCGTAAAATGAGGCAAATGCATAAGGCAAACCATCAGTTAAAATTTTACCAGGATGTCCAACAAATGTCCACCCAGAAAAACTAGTAGCAGTTGCCGCGAGAACAAAAACCCAAGTACCTATTGATCTACCTGCAATAAAATAATCGTCAGATGTTTTAGATGTAATTGCTCCTTTGATGCCCCAAAATATACAGTAAGACCAATAGAGGCCCACAAATGCAAGTAACCAATATATTTTTGCATCCATAATTTATTTCTATCTTGCTAGAGCTCCCATCGGATCCCACGGTGGTAATAGTTGAGCTTCTTGCTCTTCAAATAATCTTACATATTCATCATCTAAATATTTTTTATCTACAACGACTTCATATAAATACTCATCAAACCATTTATCTGACATTATATAAAACCCTTTTTCTCCGTTTCGATCACCCCAACTATTTTCAACCCTCCATTTGATTGGCTTACCATTTAAATCTAAATCAACACCTGTAAATAACATGGCATGTGTCATTTTACTTTCACCATACTCCAATCGCGTTGCTTTATCCATTGTAAATTTTGTTCCATAAAATAAACCAAAATCAAATAAATCAGTATCCATCACACCATGAGATCGATGTAAGTATTTACCAACATCACATCCAAACCATACAGGATCGTCGTTTTTTATTGATTGAACAGCTGCTTTTTTTAATACTTCAATTTTAGTATTTAAATATCTAATTGGTTGACCTTCAACAACATTCCCAAGATGCTCAACACTGTAAACTTTTTTATATGATTTATCTGACATAGGACAATTAATTAAACACACTAAATCATTGAGATTAAGATCTACATGCTTTTTAAAAAAGTCTTGAGGAGTTAGATCCTCAAACCGAAGAAATTTTTTCTTTTTATCCCTAATTTGCCAAGTAAATTTATTGGGAGGGGTGCCCAAATGTATAACTAACATTTTATAAACAACATTTAGCATATCATTTTTCATATTATATAAGTCTTCAACACTAATATTATTTTTAATAGAATCTCTTAATTCTTTTGCAAATTCTCGAAGCTTTCCAGTGATCATCCTATTCATTCTCATAGAACGACTAGATTGATAAGTTTCAGGCATTTCAGATTTTGGGATAACTCCATACTTATTAATTAGATTCACCCACATATCCCACTGCCCACCATCTTGTATCGGGTTTTCTAAAAGATGCATAATTATCCGACTATTCCATGAGCTATCAGCAGTACCGATGATACTATTTAAAAAATAATTTGATTTTTCTAATTTATCCCAAAACATAAAATATGTTTGAGAAAATTCAAAATTACGAATGTTATGCTTCCTACCAAGATAAACTCTAAAAAGATTCAACCCCGCAAACCCCCAGCATCTACCGCTTGACTTCTGATTAGTTATTTTCATTTCACCAGTAATTATCTCTGAAAATGAATGGTCAATCTTCCTGAACTCATCCCAATCCATTGCTAAATCAGTAATTTCATTATGGGTTGCAGCATTTCTAGAAATCTTTAATTTTATATCATTATCAAATTCTTCTTGATAATTATTAATCATTTTTTTCGTAATAGATTTATTCATAACTCTTATCCTTCATTTAAAAACTCAAAATTGTTATAATGCATAAAATAAAATAAATGGTGATATCTGCAGCACCAACATAATCCTTCGCCATTCGCTGTCCTAGTAATAATGATAGCAAAACAATAGCACTCATTAATAAACCATAAAAAATAAAAATCGAATCAAAATATAAAATTTTGTAAAAAACACCTAAAAAGCACAAAAATGCGGAAAAAATTTCTAATAATGCCAAGAAAGTAAGAGATATTGAAGTATAATTTTGAAAGATAGTCCCTTTAAAATGCTGATTAAAAAATATCAAATTCCCTTGCCTATCGTTTATTTTATCAAGGCTCGACTGAAAAAAAACAATTGAAAAAAATATAGATACAAAAATCTGTGCAATTTCAATATTATTAAAATTAAAAATACCCATTACATAACTAATCTAGGATTTTTTTATATTGATCAATAGTGTAATCTCTTAACTCTTCAACTGTCATGTTTTTATATAATTCATGTTCAATGGTATCAGCAAAATGGATATTAATTATTCCAGGAGTCAATCTCCAATCTCCGACATTTTTTGCTTTATATGCACCATCTATAACAACTGGGATAATCGTAACACCTGTATTTTTTGCAATGTGAAATGCACCTTTTTTAAAAACTCCTAATTTGCCATCTTTTGACCTTGTACCTTCTGGAGCAATTAGAAAAGATATCTGATCATTGATTATTGCTTTTTCAACAATTTTTAAGCTTGATAATGCTTCCTTAATATTTGTTCTATTTATAGGAACTATTCCGTATGATTTTGCTACTTGCCCCCATAAAGGATAACTAAGATGTTCTTTTTTAGCAACCGCAGTTACATAGTGATTTATATATTTACCTAATGCAAAATGATCAAAAAGAGATTGGTGATTAATTAAATATAAATAAGGGCCTCCTGCTGGGTTAGGTATTACCCCAGTCCTTTTCACTAATTGTCCACCTAAAAAACAAAATAAATAAGACATTGGGCTTAAGAAGTAATGAAAATATTTTTTATTTACTACAAGAGTAAAAACTAAAAATATTGGGAATATGCCTATCAAATATGTAAACCATAATGGCCAAAGAATTAAAGATATTATAACTTTAAACATCCCAATTTGAATTATTAAATAATTTAAATACTTTGTGATTGGCTTTATGAAAAGCATAGTTATCAATATCTGACTTAGAGATCCAAGAAAAAGAAGTCCCAACACCTATAATATCATCAATCTGAATAAAATCCATAACAATTAATTTCATTTTAAAATGAGAATATGCGTGCTCAATTTCAGATATAATCTTCTTAAATTTTATTTTGTAACCATACTTATTAAAAATATATTTTTTAAAATATTCAATATGGTTGCTCTTCCGAGTAATTTTTTTCATAGGAATTTCCCAAAGACCATTTAACATTTTTCCATCTCTTTTTTGAATCAAAAATTTTTTTTCAAATTTAATTATACCTCCAACATAAATTTGTAAGGGTATTTGTTTTTTCACTGATGTCATTGGATAATTAGTAGGAATACCATTTTTATATCCAAGACAAATCCCATTTATAGGACATTCATCACATTTAGGTTTTTTTGGTAAACATACACATGCCCCTAACTCCATTAAAGCCTGATTAAAATCACCAGGTCGATTTTTATCTATATGTTTATTTAGAGTAGATTTAATATAATTTTGATTATACTTACTTAATTTTCTCCTCTTGGTAAGTCTAGCCATTACTCTTTTCACATTACCATCTATAGCAACATAATTTTTATTAAATGCAATCGAAAGTACAGCCCCCGCAGTATAATCACCAACTCCAGGAAGAGATCTGAATTCATCCCAAGTATCAGGTATTATTGAATTATATTCTTTAACAATAATTTTAGCAGCCCTGTGAAAATTTCTACATCTTGAATAATAACCCAATCCTTCCCAAGATTTTAAAATACTTTCTTCAGAAGCATCAGCAACGGCTTTGATGTTCGGGAATTTTTTAATCCATTCATTAAAATAGGGGATAACTGTATCAACTTTTGTTTGCTGCAACATGACCTCTGAAATCCAAACGTTATAGGGTTTGTTATTTTCTCTAAAAGGCAATGCTCTTTTATTAGTATCGAACCACGATAATAATGGGTTAGATATCCCCATAGATTGAAAGTTTATCTTTTTAAGAACGTTTTTTTCAACGTCCATTGAAATAGTGATAAATTTTCTAAAATAGTTTCTTTTTGACTCTCGGTATCATTTAAAAATATTTCTTGACCAATTTTATCAGATTTTTTTTCAATATTTTTTTGAATTGTTAAGCCCTTATTTTTCAAAAAAACAATTATTGATCTTTTGTCAACTTCACTTTTTTTTCTTTTGATAAACCCATTAGTCTCTAAACGTCCAATAAGTCTAGTAACTGTACTATTCTCTAGGCCCATAACCCATGCTAATTCAGACATCTCGATGCCACCATCAGGAATTACTAGAATTGCAAGAGCCTGGCTGTAAGATAATTCTTTAGGAACAATTTTTGTTCTAAATATTCTTTGTAAATCAATTAGGAAGGAGTTAAGTAATTCACCCTGATTCATAGTTGTATATTACAACTAAATTCACATTTAGTACATTAGTATTTTGGTAAAGACCATAGCAACTGAGCATGCTCAATATAAATTGAATCTAACATCTCCCTTTTTTCATTTGATAACATATGTCCGACACTTTGATAATGATCTAATTTTATTGATTCAAATGTATACCACTGTCCTTGCATTAATGGTTCAGAAGCCGAATATTCGACGATTGGATCAGCTCCATTTTGTCCTGTAGTAGGCCCTTTCATGGATCTAGAATTGACTATGCCATCATTTTCCCACCAAGTGGAATCCGTTTCACTGCCATTACTAGTAAATACTACTCTCGACCCCAACAATTTTGCTCTGGAACGAATTAATAGGAAGACATCTTTATTTGGGATATGATAGCCAGTTAATTCATCTTTTTTTGTCGCAGAAAATGAATATGAAAAATAATAAACATCGGGGCTAGCATTTAAAAAACTATTTATTTCTGCGGCGCCATCTAGGCTTAAGTCCCAGGAACTAATATTTTTAGTATTCCAGGCTTCGTGATTCCTCATTCTCTGAACATATTTATACCAATTTTCATTAGGTTTTCTATTAATTTCCCATTGACTAAGATCAAAATCATAAAAATTTGTACCAACTACACCAGCCAAACCAATAAAATACTGAATAAATGGAAAAGTTTTAGTTACAATATCAGCTAAAGTGCTTCCATCATGAGGGGTTGCTAAAGATGTTATACTAGAAATCCAACCTTTTTGAGAATTCCCTAAAAGAGCAGATTCTTCTTTTAAATTTAAACTATCATTAATATAAAACTCATTTTCAAGAAGATACTGAAGCATTCTTGCTGTCTGTCCACCCATACTATGTCCAACTAGATGTACTGGGTTATTACTACCCCATTCCGGATATAAACCTTTATAAATTTTATCAGATGGTTTTTGAATTAAACCGTACTTTTTAGAATGATTTGATCCATAATCCACCTGACCACCTTTTAATTGATGATAAACCTCAATAGCTCTATCCCAGTTTGATGAAATTGGACCAACTGATACATTAATAACTTTAAAACCATTTTCTTCTAATTTCTTTTGAATATCTTTTTTGCCACCCCAATATCTATAATCTCCCATTTCGTCGTTGCCCCAACCAAAAAAACCATGAATAAGTACTATAGGATATTCATTTTGAGCAAAAGAAATATTAATGAACAATAACAAAAAAATAATTTTTTTCATTAAAAATTTATACTTAGATCAAACCCATTTGAAGAACCACCTGTGCCATATAAATACAACCCATATCCAATAATTAAGTCTTTATTTTTATAGTAAATTCCAAGTCCGCTCGAACCAAAAATTGTTTGAGATAAACTTTGTCCTGTATTTTGACTGTATTTTCTTGTCGATGTCCCTAAATTAAAACAAAAAGCATCTGAAACTTTAAATTCACCACTTATGTAACAATCATCAAAAGTTGTATGCCCATTAGTGCGAAAATCAATTGATATTTTTAATGGTAAGTAAATCAGCTCTTTACAAAACCCAAAATTGAAATTTCCTAATCTATTGATACTATCTTCACTATTATCATTATGTATAAGTAAAAAATCATTAATCATAACACCTATTTCTAGTTTATATTTTTGTATTTCCCAAGCAAAACCAAAAGATGAAAATAAAAATATTGATTTATAATTTTCCAATTTTGAAAAATATGCTTGATTAGATATCCCAAATCTTAAAGGTAATTTTTTAAAGGGCTCTGTGTATCCTAGTCTAATCCATGTATCGCTAGATGTATAATTATCGGTTTGGATTGCATTTTCATCATATCCCTTAAAAGTACCATAAGAAATATGATTTATTGAGCCAATTATAACTTTATTATTAATTGGTAATAACAAGGATGCAGATTGAGCTTGAATACCTGCAGGATAAAAAATATAAGAAGTTGAAAAACTTTTATCGATTGTAGTTCCAGTCAGATTTATACTTCTTGAAGTTGGAGACAACAACAAGCTTCCCCCACCAGCATATGATAATTCACTGGCAGAGAACCAAGAAAATAAACCAGGAGGAAGGTCATTCGCGATTGAGGAAGAAATAAAAACTATAAAAACTATAAAAATTTTCATATCATTGAAATTGGATCAATATGGATATGAATTTTATTTGAACCAGATAAAGAAGCTCTATTTTCAATAAAATTTTGGCTTATAAAAGAATGAAGTTTATTACTATTTGTATCATGCTTCTTCAAAGATTTTAAAATAATTTGAAATCTATACTGATTATTTACTTTCTCCTTAAAACAAGGTGCAGGCCCTAAAACTTCAAGTCCTTTATATCCCCCTAAAAAATTACTTCTGATTTTATTTGATAGAGAAAAAACTGATTTAGAATTTTTCCCTATAAATTCAATTTTTGTAACCCAGCTAAAAGGAGGATAATTTAGCCCAATCCTATCATTTAACATATTTTCATAATATTTTTCTAAGTCTAACTTAGATGCAGCTTTAATTACAGTATTTTTTTTATCATAAGTTTGGATTATAACCTCACCTGCCTTTTCTCCTCGACCCGCTCTTCCAGCCGCTTGATAGATTAATTGAAAAGTCCTCTCAGTAGCTCTAAAATCTGGTATATGCAATCCAAGATCAGCATTAATTATGCCAACTAAAGTAATCCCAGGGAAATCTAACCCTTTTGATATCATCTGTGTCCCCAATAATATATCAATTTCACCATTAAGGAATGATTGTAAAACTTTTACTAAAGAGTCATTCTTTTTTGTACTGTCATAATCAACCCTCGCTATCCTAGCGCTTGGAAAAGTTTGTTTTAAAATATTTTCTACTTTTTGTGTACCAGTTCCTAGATATAAAAAATTCTGACTAAAACATTCTTTACAATTATCCATCTCATTATTACCAATGAATCCACATATATGACATTTGAAATTATTATCATACTTATGAAATGTAAGTGGAGTCTTACACCCAGCACACATAACTATATTCCCGCAATCTGAGCATTTTACTGTAGGGGAGTATCCTCTCCTATTTTGAATAAGTAATACTTGCTCATTGTTATTTAGTCTCTCTTCAATTTTCTGTTGTAATGTTCCAGAAATAATGATATTGAATTTTCCAGTTTCTCGACTTTCATCAATTAAATCCACAACTTTAACTTTTGGATATACCGCAAATCCATACCTCTTTGGTAAACTTAAATAATTATGTTTTTTGACTTTATAATTATAAAAAGTTTCTAAACTTGGTGTAGCACTTGATAAAAGAACTAAACAACTTTCAATTTTACCTCTCATAATTGCAACATCTCTAGCATGATACCTTGGTGAAGGTGATTCTTGTTTATAAGAAGCATCATGTTCCTCATCAACAATTATAAGTCCTAAATTTTTAATTGGCGAAAAAATTGCGCTTCTAGCTCCAATTACAATTTTACTCTCTCCAGTATTTATACTATCCCAGGTCTTCGCTCTTTGAGCTTTTGTTAATTGAGAATGCCAAAGAGAAATACCCTCACCAAAAACATCCTTAAAACGACCAGCAATTTGAGGTGTTAATGAAATTTCTGGGATCAAGACAATAGAAGATTTCCCCATCTCTATTGCTGTTTTTATTGATTCAATAAAAATTTCTGTTTTCCCACTGCCAGTTACTCCATGTAAAAGATTAGAACTAAATTTTTTTAATTTAAGTGAGGATTTTATATTGTCAATAACTTCAATTTGTTCTTTATTATAAATAATTTTTTTCTTTACAGGACTAAAAGCTATATTATCCCTCACATGCTCTTCACTTTTTTTAAAAAGATTTATAAACCCTTTATTTTCTAGAGCCTTACATACTGATATAGGATTAGAAGTAATATCTTTTAAAGTTGAAATCCTCATACAATTTGGTGAAGCTTTTTTAATAATATTATAAACTAAAAACTGTTTGGGCGAAGACTTCTGCAAATTTTCTAAAGTAGAAAGATTGGCGCTTTCATTAAACTTTGCGAACCAGGACTTACGGGGAGAATAATCTTTTAATAGTGAGAACGGTAGTACTGAATTATACGCTAAACCAATAGGAGCAACATAATAATGACTAATCCACTTGACTAATTTCCAAAGCTCTTTGGATAATATTGGAGTGCTAGGATCAATTTTTATTATAGATTTTAATTGCCCATCAAAAGAACTCTTATGTATTAATGAAACTATTATGCCACTGACTTTTCTATTTCCAAAAGGGACATCAACTCTAGCGCTTACGATAGCATCTTTTCTTAGATTTTCAGGTACTGCATATGTAAAAGTTTGAAATGAAGATATTGGAAGCGAAACTTCAGCAAACATTAGAAAGTTTTACAGTATCAACCCTTTATAACATATAATTTGACATCAGATGTAATATCTTTTGATACTTTGACTTTTGCGTGATAGATACCTAAGGCTTTGATAGGCTCTTCAATAACTATTTGACTCTTTTCTAAATCATAACCTTTGGCAGTTAATTCTTTATGAACATCTAAGTTAGTGATTGATCCAAACATTTTTTCCTCCTCGCCAACATTTACTTCAATAGTAATTTCCACATTGCTAAGTTTTTTAGCTAGGCTTTGCTGTGCAATATTTTCACGCTCAAGTTTGGCACTAACTACTTTTTTTCTCTCAATTGAAATAGCAACATTTTTGTTAGAAGCCCTTAAGGCTAACCCTTGAGGAATCAATTTATTCCTTGCATAGCCAGGCTTTACAGTTACAATATCTCCAGCAAGTCCTAAGTTTTCAACATCGTTAAGTAAAATAACTTTCATGACATAATCTCCATACTTTTATTCAGAACCATTATCAACAAAAGGCATTAAGCCAATAGTCCTAGCTCGCTTTATAGCTCCAACTACTTTTCTATGCATTTTTGCACTCGTACCAGTTACCCTACGAGGCATAATCTTACCATTATCATTTGTAAACCTCTTTAATAATTTTACATCTTTATAATCCACAATTGTTATATTGTTCTCCTTGAAAAAACAATATTTTCTCCTAGTTTGAAAAGCCATTATTCTGTCTCCTTATCTTCTTTATCTGTTTTTTCTTTCTTTGTTTTATCTTCACTTTCTTTTTTTTCAATTTTCTTATTATCAGATTTTTTATCTTTATCTTCTTCTGGTTTCTTTTTACCAGACTCAACATCAGAATCTGTTTCAGAAAAACTTTCTACCACTTCAGGCTCTTTATCTAACTTTACAATCATGTGTCTAATCGTTAAACCACTAAGTTTCAACCAAGAATCAAATTCACTTAACTTTTCATTATCACCACCTGAATAGTGAATAAGAATGTAAGTACCATAGGTATTCCCCTTAATCGGATAAGCGAGTTTCTTCTTACCCCAGACTGTGTGATTAATAATTTTTGATCCTGTACTTTCTAATCTTCCTGCAATATCTTTCATGACTTCGTCGACTTTTTTTCGTTCAACATTCGAGTTTACGATATATATTAATTCATAGTAACGCATATGTTCTCCCTAAATTTTATTTAATTAATGGTGCAATAACTAATGACACCACTGACATAAGTTTTATTAAAATATTTAATGATGGTCCAGAAGTGTCCTTAAAAGGATCTCCTACTGTATCTCCCACAACAGCAGCCTTATGAGCATCAGACCCCTTACTTAAGGTTTGACCATCTATTAAAACTCCTTCTTCAATCATTTTTTTAGCATTATCCCATGCTCCTCCAGAGTTCGATTGAAAAATAGCCATTAATACACCTGTAAGAGTCACTCCAGCAAGTAACCCTCCAAGTATTTCAGGCCCCTGATCACTACCAAAAGCGCTAGGCAAAAACCCAACAACTACAGGCATTATAATAGCTAAAAGTCCTGGGAAAACCATTTCTCTGATCGCAGACTCAGTAGATATTTCTACACACTTACCATGCTCTGCTTTACCCATAGCATCATTGTAAACTTTATTATCTTCGTCACTCCAGTCTTCCTTTTTTTTCAGATTCATAATCTCTAAGGCCTTCTTCAGTTCGGGAATTTCATTAAATTGCCTCCTAACTTCTTCAATCATTGCCATTGCTGCTCTACCAACAGCACCCATAGCCATTGAAGAAAAAAGAAAAGGCAGCATGCCTCCGATAAACAGTCCCGCCATAACCATTGGATCAGAAACATTAATAATATCTATACCACTTTTTACTTTAAACGCAGCAAACAGTGCTAAAGCTGTTAAAGCAGCAGATCCTATAGCAAAACCTTTTCCAATAGCAGCAGTAGTATTTCCAACAGCATCAAGCTTATCAGTTCTTTCGCGAACTTCACTTGGCAGCTCAGCCATTTCTGCAATCCCGCCAGCATTATCTGATATCGGTCCGTAGGCGTCAACAGCTAATTGAATGCCAGTATTTGCTAACATCCCTAATGCCGCCATCGCAATACCATATAATCCAGCAAAATGATATGCCCCCATAATACTACCAGATAATATTAAAATAGGCACAGCTGTAGATTCCATCCCAACACCGAGACCAGAAATGATATTTGTCGCTGGTCCAGTCATGGATTGTTTCGCAATTGATTTTACAGGCTTAGTCCCAGTTCCTGTATAATATTCTGTTACTTTTCCAATCCCAAGTCCGCCAACTAAACCAATAACAGTTGCATAGAATACGCCTATGCTATTATAAGTAACTCCAGATCCTGCCTGAGTAGTAAATTTCTCTGGCAGAAGATAAGTAATTAAAAAATAAATCACAGCTACCATTAAAATCCCGCTGCCAAACTCCCCTTGGTTTAGTCCTTTTTGTGGATCCCCTCCTTCTTTAACAGAAACCATAAACGTTCCAATAATTGACACTAAAATTCCTGATGCAGCGATTACTAAAGGAAGGATGACAAAACTAATATCAAATCCAACCCCATAAGCAAAAATAGTAGATCCCAATACCATTGACCCAATAATAGATCCAACATATGATTCAAATAAATCAGCTCCCATGCCAGCTACATCACCAACATTATCACCAACATTATCAGCTATTGTTGCAGGATTTAGAGGATGATCTTCTGGAATTCCTGATTCTACTTTACCGACTAAATCAGCTCCAACATCAGCAGCTTTTGTATAAATACCCCCACCTACTCTTGCAAAAAGAGCAATAGAGGAAGCTCCTAGTGAAAATCCCGAAAGAACATTCAGAATTTTATCCATACTATTTCCTAAAATTGCTGTAAAATTATAAATATAGAATAGAACTCCTAGTCCTAAAATACCTAATCCAACCACACTTAAACCCATAACAGCACCACCACTAAAAGCTACATTCAAAGCTTTAGCTAAACTAGTTTCTGCCGCATGTGTAGTCCTATTATTTGCTTTTGTAGCAACTCTCATTCCCAAGAACCCTGCTAAACCTGAAGCTAAAGCGCCAACAATAAATGAAACAGATATTAGAGCACTGGAATCATTTCTTCCTGAATTCATGTATGCTAGAATAAAGGCTACTACCACTACAAAGACACCTAATATTCTGTATTCAGCTCTGAGAAATGCCATAGCACCATCTGCAATACTTGCTCCAATGGTTTTCATCCGCTCATTACCCTCTTTTTGATTATTAATCCAAGAAGTTTTCCAAAATGCAAACCCCATGGCAATTATCCCTGATAAAATCACAAATAAAATATAATTATCTTCATTTTGCATTATTTTTTATATCTCCATTATTTTAAGAATTATAAATATTCATTGTTTTGTCCAAACCATTAAAAATCAAACTATCTAAGGCATCTACTGCTTTTGTGACTGTTTGTATAGACACCTTCTTATCATTATCATTTGAGAAAGGTTTTAAAACATAATTTTCTGCCGGCCTCATCTCTTCTCCAGTACCAATCCCAAATCTTAAGCGAGGAATATCATTTGTATTTGTTGAAAAAATAATATTTTCTAAACCCCTATGAGAACCATCGCCACCTTTAGGCCTTATACGAATCTTACCAAGTGGTAAATCCACATCATCATAGATTATATAAATTTGATTTATTAAAATATTTTTTGAATCCATTATTTCCTTAACTGCAATCCCGCTTCGATTCATCCCTGTAGTTGGCTTAATTAAAAAAAACTTCTCTGGTTTTGATGCAATCACATAATCACCTTGTGCTGGTTTAAATGATATATTATGCCTATTAGCCATTTCATCTACTACCCAAAACCCCGCATTATGTTTTGTATCTTTAAATTTTTCGCCAACATTACCTAAGCCTATAAATACAACCACATCTAACTCTAATCTTTAGCTCCCTCACCAGAAGATTCAGCCTCTTCACTACTCTCATCAGGTTTATCTCCATCTGAAGTGCTCTCTCCATCTTCTACCTCTTCAGTAGGCTCATCGCTATCAGCAGTTGCAATTTCTTCTTCTGCAACAGGAGTTATTATTGAAGCTACGCTTATATCAGAAGCACTTAATATTTCTATTTCTTCATCATCAGTAGATACGTCAGCAATACTTATAGATTCATTAAGTCCCATATGTTCAATACTAACCTCTATTTGTTCTGGAACATTTGTAGGAAAACAACTTATTTCTATTTGATTAAGAGATTGAGATAAAATACCTCCTTCCGTTACACCTATCGGCTTACCGGTAAGCACTAGCGGAACAGATATCGTCATTTTTTCAGATCTACGCACACGCATGAAATCTAGATGTACAATTTCATCTGTAACAGGATGATATTGGACAGCTTTTACCATAACATATTGTGATTCACCACTTATCTCTACTTCATAGACTCGCTGATCAGATTTAAGAGCTTGATATAATTTTATTTTATCAATTGCTATACTTTCTGGTTCTTCGCCTTTAAAATAAAGCGTACTAGGAATTTTCCCTTCTCGCCTAATAGCTTTCGTTGATTTCTTACCAACTGATTCTCTACTTTCAATATCTAATTTATAATAAGATGTAGCCATCTTCACTTCTCCTTTTTAAAATTCAAATAATGCACTAACAGATTCTCCATTATGAATACGATTAATTGCAGCGCCAAATACATCAGCAACTGATATAATTTTCATGTTATCTAATATTTTTTCCTTAGGAATTAAGATTGTATCCGTAACAATTAAATTTGTTATAGGGGCATTACTTAATCGATTAATTGCAGGCCCAGATAAAACTCCATGCGTTGCTATTGCAGTGACAGATTTAGCCCCCTTATTTATTGCTGCCTCTGCAGCACCAACTGTTGTACCTGCGGTATCAATCATGTCATCTATTATGAGAACATCCATTTTTTCTAACTCTCCAATTAGATGACTAACTTTCGCTTTATTTGGAGCATACCTCCTTTTATCAATTAATGCAAAATGCATTCCTAACCGCTTAGCATACGCTTGGCTCATAGCAGCTGAGCCAACGTCAGGAGATAAAACAACTGAAGTTGCAGGATCTAAACCTAAATTTGAAATAGCATCCATTAAAACCATTCTACTATATAGATGATCAAAAGGAATTTTAGCAAAACCTTGAATTTGTGTTGAGTGTAAATCCATCGTTACAATTCTATCAGCTCCCATACTAGTTATTATATCAATCATAACCCTTGAAGATATTGGTACTCTAGGTTGGTCTTTTCTGTCTTGACGCCCATAACCAAAATATGGCATGATAATATTTACTGTGCTAGCTGATGCTCTTACGGCAGCATCAGTCATCAACGCTAGTTCAATTATATTTTCAGAGGGCCCGTTAGTTGATTGAACTAGAAATACATCCTGACCTCTAATATTTTCTTCGTACTTAACCCAAATTTCACCATCAGAAAAAGTCTTAATTGAAATATCACCTAATTCACAATTAGCCGATTGAGCAATTTTTTTTGCTAATGGAGGATTACTCCTACCACTAAATATTTTACGTTCTCTTTTCATTTTAATATTAGTTGCTGGGGCGTAGGGACTCGAACCCCAACTGCCTGGACCAAAACCAGGTGTCCTACCATTAGACGACGCCCCAATTTTTAAATTTAATCCAAATAATTAAACAGGATGAGCAATATGCGTCTTATGCATTGGAGAGAAATGAGAAAATGCTTTATTAATTCTAGCATTATCATCGAAAATCCCAAACACAGTCGAGCCAGAACCCGACAGACTGGCAAACTTTGCACCTAATGCAATTAGTTCGCTTTTTATTACACCAATCTCTGGATATGTTGGAAAAACAACAGATTCAAAATCGTTCTCAAAAAACTTTAATGTGTCAAGACTAATTGTCTCACCACAAAATGAGTCGGAAAACTTAGTAGCTGAATTGGCTTTATCCAAAACATTTTTAATTTGAGAATAAGCCCATTTTGTATCAATTGAAATATCTGGAGTAATAATTAAAAATGATCCATCTATTCTACACTTTACATCTGAAAGCTTTTCTCCTATGCCCTCTCCTATTTGTGTAGCCCCCCTTATAAAAAAAGGTACATCAGCACCTATTTCTTCACCTATTTTTTCAAGCTCTTTATCTGTTACCTCAAGGTTAAAAATTTTTCTTAGCCCTTTCATTACTGCTGCTGCATTTGAAGAGCCACTCCCTAAGCCACTTCCCTTTGAAATATTTTTTACTAAGTTGATATCTACACCACCAATGTCATACAAATCTTTTATACGATTATATGCTATAATACATAAATTATGTTGATCATTTTTTAACCAATCAACATTAGAATAAAATTCCAACACACTATTACTAGATTTAGAAATGGTTATTTCATCATATAGATCTATTTCCTGAAAAACTGTGCTTATATCATGATAACCATCAATTCTTTTTTGTAATAACTTTAGGCCAATATTGACTTTTGCATAAGAATTAAGTTTAACTGTTTTCATTAATTTCAAAAATTGTTGCTATAGAAATTGCGCTCCAGCCTTTCGATTCTCCAATGTAGCCTAAATAATCAGTGGTAGTAGCTTTAATAGACACTTTTTTTTCATTTAATTCTAGCATCTTTGAAATATTTTTACGGATTTTAGAAATGTATGGCCCAACTTTTGGACTCTGTAATATAATTGTACAATCAATATTTGCTATTTGAAAACCGTGTTCAATAAGCATGTTTTTTGCTTCAAATAAAAATATTTCACTTTTTGCACCTGCCCACTTTTCTTGATCGCTTGGAAAATATTTGCCAATATCTCCAAGACCAGCAGCACCTAATAAGGAGTCAACCACTGAATGAATTAAGGCATCTCCATCTGAGTGCCCTAGAGAACCATAATCGGATTCAACTTTTACACCACCAATATATAATTCTAACCCAATTTTTAATTGATGGACATCATAACCGATACCTGAACGAACCATTTTTTATTTTTCACTTTCAATTATTTTTGCTAACTCCCAATCAATTTTTCTTGTGATTTTCAAATTGCTTGAGTCTCCACTAATAATTTTTATTTTAAAACCTGCGAGCTCCATAAGCGTGCTCTCATCAGTAATTTTTATATTAGAACCTAGTTCAATTGCATGTAAAAGTTTATCTTTTTGAAAAGCTTGTGGGGTTTGCGCCAACCAAATAGAATCTCTATCAATTGTCTTTTCAACAATACCGCCTTGCATTTTCTTTATAGTATCTGTAGCTGGTATAGCTAATATAGAACCATCATAAATAGAACATGCTTCGATAACAGCTCTAATATGTTCCTGTTTTACAAATGGCCTCGCTGCATCATGAATACAAATAATATTATTATTTTCATCCACTAATTGCAAACCATTATACACTGAATCTTGCCTCGATTCTCCTCCACAAGCCAATTTAATATTGATTGTTTTAGAAAACTGGTAAAACTCTTCCGAATCTTTTAATTCATTTAACGAATCTTTTGATACGATTAAAATAAATTCTTGAAAACAATTGGACTTGTTGAAAGTATCTAATGAATAAGTCCAAATAGAACTACCATTTAACTTTTTAAACTGCTTCCTTTCTCCAAACCTACTTCCAGACCCAGCAGCAAGAATAATTGCAGAAACTTTTTCCAAACTAAAAACGAAACTATTACTCTATAATCATAGCATCCCCATAGCTAAGGAATCTATAATCGTTCTTTTTTGCCTCACGATAAGCTTTTTTTAATAAACTAATATCAGCAAAAGCACTTACCATCATCATTAATGTTGACTTAGGCGTATGAAAATTAGTGACCATTGAATCAACCATTTTGTACTCATAAGGTGGGTAAATAAATTTATCAGTCCAGCCTCTTTTAGGAGAAACCATAAACCCTGAAACTACAACTGTCTCAAGTGCTCTTATAGTTGAGGTCCCAACTGCAACAATTTTCCTATGCTTTTTCCTAGCTTCGTTAATCGCCATTGCTGTTTTTGGAGATACTTCAAAGTACTCGGAATCCATTTGATGCCTATTTAAATCTTCTACCTGAACTGGCCTAAAAGTACCTAGTCCAATATGCAAAGTAATATATTCAATTTTGACACCTTTCTTTTCAATTTTTTTAATTAATGCATCTGTGAAATGAAGGCCCGCAGTTGGAGCCGCAACAGCCCCTCGCTGAGATGCGTAAACTGTTTGGTATCTTTTTTTGTCACTAGGCTCAGGGTCTCTAGTGATATAAGGAGGAAGAGGAGAAGTCCCTATTTTATCAATAATTTTATGGAGCTCCTGCTGGCTTTCTGATTCAAATCGCACAACCCTTCCACCCGAAACGGTATTATCTATAACATCACACATTAATTTAGGAGTAAAGACTAATTTATTTCCTATCCTAACTTTTCTAGCGGGTCTGACCATTACTTCCCATAAATTCTCAGCAAGCTCCCGTAATAAAAAGACCTCGACTTTAGCATCAGTCCTATCTTTCGTTGCAAATAATCTAGCTGGAAATACTTTAGTATTATTTAAAATCAATAAATCATTTTTTCTAAGATGATCAACAATATTTCTAAATTTTTTATGTTCTATTGTTTTTTCTTTTCTATTAACGACCATTAATTTAGAGTCATCTCTTTTCTTGCCAGGATATTGGGCAATATGCTTTTTTGGTAATGGATAATCAAAATCTCCAAGTTTAAATTTTTTCTTTTTTTCAATCATTAAATAAGTCCTTTTGGTTATTTTTATTTATTGGTTTCCCAAGTAGTTTATATGCTGATTCCTGCACAATCCTTCCTCTGGAAGTTCGCTGCATGAACCCCTGTTTAATTAAATATGGTTCATAAACGTCTTCAATTGTTGATGGATCTTCACCTACAGCGACACCTAATGATTTTATTCCAACAGGGCCACCAGAGAATTTATCTATTAATACTTCAAGGATATTTCTATCCATAACATCTAAGCCAAATTTATCAACGCCAAGTTTATTTAACGCCTTATTTGCTACTTCGAAAGTAATTATACCACCTGCTTTTACCTGAGCATAATCTCTTGCACGCCTTAGAATACGATTTGCCACCCTAGGTGTTCCGCGACTTCTTTTGGCAAGTTCCATTGCACCTTTTTCATCTATATCTACTTCTAATATATCAGCTGATCTGCAAATTATATGAAATAAATCTTTAGCATTATAATAATCTACTCTTAAAACAATACCAAACCTATCCCTTAGTGGGGAAGTCAAGTTACCAAGTCTCGTGGTTGCGCCAACTAGGGTAAAGGGATCAAGGTCTAACTGAACGCTACGAGCACTTGGACCCTTATCAATCATAATATCAATTTTAAAATCTTCCATTGCTGAATACAAATACTCCTCAACGACACTATTTAATCTATGTATTTCGTCAATGAAAAAAACATCTCTATATTGTATATTAGTGAGCATACCAGCTAAATCACCTGCTCTATCAATTACCGGCCCTGATGCTTGTTTAATACTTACATTTAATTCTTTAGATATAATGTTTGCTAAAGTGGTTTTACCTAACCCTGGAGGCCCAAATAATAAAACATGATCCAATGCTTCTTCTCTACCATTTGCAGCATCAATATATAACTTTAAATTTTCTACTAATTCTTTTTGGCCAATAAACTCATCAAACTTTACAGGCCTAAGCGACTTTTCAACGCTAATATCTTCTTCAAAAGGACTAGGGTCTGTAATAAATATATCTGTCATATAAAGAAAATAAATGTTGCTTTTAAAGATATTAAAATTACGCTCTCAAGCCCTAGACACCAAGAACACTAATTTTATTTGTAATTATTTTAACATGCCCTTTAGAAATTGCCCTGTGTAAGATCTTTTATTTTCAGCCAATTTTTCTGGAGTTCCATAAGAAATTATTTCTCCGCCTTTGTCACCACCTTCAGGCCCAAGGTCAATGACCCAATCAGATGATTTTATTATATCCATATTATGCTCAATAATTATAACAGTATTTCCACGATCTACTAATTTTTGAAGAACCTTAAGCAATATTCTTATATCTTCAAAATGTAATCCTGTTGTAGGCTCATCAAGGATATATAACGTCTTTCGCGTATTCATTTTAGAGAGTTCGGTTGATAGTTTTACCCTTTGAGCTTCCCCACCAGATAAAGTAGTCGCCTGCTGACCTAAATGAATGTAGCCTAGTCCTACGTCTTTTAATGTTTTCAACTTTTTTGTAATTGCAGGGATATTCTCAAAAAAACCAATTGCTTCATCTACATCCATACCCAAAACATCTGATATAGATTTACCTTTGTATTTAATTTCCAGTGTCTCTCTATTATATCTTGCTCCATTACAAATCTCGCAGGTTACGTAGACATCAGGTAAAAAATTCATCTCTATCTTTATAATCCCATCCCCTTCGCAAGATTCACAGCGACCACCTTTTACGTTAAATGAAAATCTTCCAGGTTTATAACCTTTAATTTTTGAATCTGGAAGCTTGGAAAATAAATCTCTAACAAACGTAAAAAGACCTGTGTAAGTAGCTGGGTTTGACCTAGGTGTCCGCCCAATTGGCTTTTGATCTATTTGGATAACTTTGTCAATATATTTAAGGCCCTCTATTGATGAATATTCCAATGGATATACTCTTGAACCATTTATATGTTGAGCAATTAATGGATATAATGTCTCATTTATTAAAGTGCTTTTACCGCTTCCTGAAACGCCAGAAATTGATATTAATTTCCCCAATGGGAATTTAACATCAATATTTTTGAGGTTATTTCCTTTCGCGCCATATAATTTGATAAATGAAGACTTTCCTAATCTTCTTTTCCTTGGGATTTCTATATTCTTTTTACCAGATAAATATTTACCAGTAAGGGAGGATTTTGATTTATAAATTTCTTTAGGCTCTCCAGCAAAAACGACCTCTCCACCAAGCTTACCAGCTTTTGGCCCTATATCAATGATAAAGTCTGAAGATTCCATTGTCTCTTGATCATGTTCAACAACTAGTATTGAATTCCCGATATCTCTTAACGTTTTTAAAGTAGAAAGTAACCTTGCATTGTCTCTTGAATGTAGTCCAATTGAAGGTTCATCAAGAATATATAAAACTCCCATTAGTTGCGAACCTATCTGAGTAGCAAGACGAATCCTTTGCGACTCCCCTCCTGATAAAGTAGCTGCAGATCTACTCAAAGACAAATACCCTAGGCCAACATTATTTAAAAAAGATAACCTTTGGTTTATTTCTTTTAAAATCTGATTTGCAATTTGTTGTTCTTTATCTGATAAACGAATCTTATTGAAAAAAACTTTTAAATTTTTCACAGACATCGATGAAATTTCTCCCAGATTTTTCCCACTCAAAAGAACAGACCTACTTTCTCTTTTAAGTCTGGTCCCATTGCAAGTAGAACAATCACGCATGCTCATAAATTGTTCAATCCACTCTCTAACACCATTTGATTTTGTTTGCTTGTACCTCCTCATCAGATTGGGGATTGCACCTTCCCATCCTCCACTATATGTTCCTGACCATCTATCTGAACTATATTGCATTTGATATTCAGTATTACCAGAACCATAAAGAAGCTCATAGCGAGTATCTTTATCTAGCTTTATCCATGGTGTAGAAAAACTAAAATTGAGGTGCTTAGATAGACTTTTTAAAATACTACCATACCAATTCCCCCTAGGCTGTTCCCCCAAAGATGCAATTGCTCCTTGCACAAGAGACTTGTTTTTATCAGGGACAATTAAATCGGGATTAACTTCCATATGAGTTCCTATGCCCTCACACTTTTTGCAAGCACCAAAAGGAGAGTTAAAAGAAAACATTCTAGGCGTCAATTCTTCAAGACTAACTTCGCATTTAGGACATGCAAAATTTTCGCTAAAAATATGATCTACACCACTAAGCTCGTGAACGACAATCAAACCCTTACCTAGTGCTAGTGCAAGCTCTACAGACTCTGTGACTCTTTCATGCATATCTTTTTCAATTATTATTCTATCTACTAAAATCTCAATTGTATGCTTTTTATTTTTGTCTAAATTGATATCATCATCGACTTTATAAACTTCCCCGTCAACTCTGATACGGAGAAACCCTTTTTTTTGAACTTGACTAATTATAGTTTTATGTTGTCCTTTTTTCCCTCTAATGATTGGAGCCAAAATAAAAATTTTTGTCTTTTTCTTAATTTTAAATATTGTGTCAACAATTTGCTGGACAGATTGTTTTTTTATTGGATCGCCACATTTCCAACAAATTGGTTGCCCAACGTGGGCAAATAATAACCTTAAATAATCATGAATTTCTGTAACTGTACCAACTGTGCTTCTAGGATTTCGGGCATTTGCCTTTTGTTCAATACTAATTGCAGGAGACAATCCTTCTATTGTATCCATATCCGGCTTTTCCATCAGCCCTAAAAATTGTCGGGCATATGTAGACAGCGATTCTACATATCTACGTTGACCTTCAGCATAAATTGTATCAAATGCCAAAGATGATTTTCCAGAACCCGATAGCCCTGTTATTACAACTAATTTATCTCTTGGTATACTAACGTTAATATTTTTAAGGTTGTGTTGCCGCGCACCCTTAACAACTATTTGTGTTAAAGATTTTTCCTTATCATTAGTTTTTTTAATTTTAGACATCCTTTATATTACAGCTAATAAGAAACTTGCACCAAAACTCTTAATTAACCTTTTTAAATAAGGTAACATTAACAAAGTGACTACTCTAAAAAACCATTTTATAATATCCTTACCACATATGAATGATACTCTTTTTAAAAAAACGGTCATATTTATATGTGAACATGATAAACATGGTGCAATGGGTCTAATTATTAATAAAAAGATAAATAAAAATGACATCTCATTTTCTAATCAAGAAAATGATAAAGAATTAATCAAAGTTTTAAATGAAAACAACCTTTTCATTGGTGGTCCTGTTCTTACAGATAGAATACTTTTTTTGCATACAATTAAAAAAATAGATGAATCAATTTCTATTAATAAGGAAGTTTCTGTTTCTAGTGATATTGATACGCTAAAGTCGATAGTAAATACAAGTAATGAACAGTATAAATTATTTCTAGGCCACTCTGGTTGGAGCAGAGGTCAGCTTGAAAGAGAAATTGAGAACGGTGACTGGCTTATCCAAAAATCCATTAATTCTTTAATTTTTGAAAAAAAGATAGATCAAATTTGGGGTAAAGCAGCGAACTCTCTTGGTATAGAAGTAAATGATATTCCCAATATCACAGGGCAAAGTTAAAATAACTGAATGATAAAATATCTACCCTACCTTGCAATAATTTTTGCTGCATTATTATGGAGTGCCGATGCTCTACTTAGACAATCACTATACGCTATTTCACCGTTACTTGTTATTACTTTAGAGCACGGAATTGGTGCTTTAATTTTTCTCCCATTATTGAAAAAATTCTGGCCTGAAATAAAAAAGTTACGCCAATCAGGATGGATTTCAATATTATGGATCTCCCTTTTAGGCGGAATATGTGGGACCTATTTTTACACTAAGGCATTGAGCTATGTTGGCTATATAGATTTATCTGTTGTAGTATTATTACAAAAGTTTCAACCTGTTTTTGCTATGTCATTAGCAGCAATAATTTTAAAAGAAAAATTATCAACCCGATATATAATTCTTGCTATGATGGCTATCATTGGAGGCTACTTTATTACTTTTGGAAATAATTCTTTACCAAACTGGGATGACAATTCTTTAATAGCTGCATTATTTGCATTGTTAGCTGCTTTTTGCTGGGGTAGCTCTACAGCTATAGGCAAAAAAGCTATGATAGATTTGCACTATGGTGCAGTTACGGGATTAAGACTCTCTATAACATCTATAATTAGCTTTTTAATTATTCTTTTTTTCAATATAGAAATTTTCAGTACTAATATTTCAATTAATCAATGGAAAGCAATAATAATAATTGTTCTATCAACAGGGACAGTTGCGCTTTTCATATATTATTACGGTCTAAATAAACTACCAGCATCTCACACAACATTGTTCGAACTCTTTTGGCCTTTATCAGCTGTAATTATTGATTGGGTCAAAAACGGTGAACCATTATCATTGATTCAAATATTAGGTGCTATGATGCTATTATCATCTGTGACTTTATTGACTCAAGAAAATTCACATGCGAAACCTTAGTTTAAAAGATCACTACCAAAACCAAAAATTCAACAACTTACATGAATTTTTTTGGGGGTTTGGTAGTGCATTTCACACTGTTTATGCAGTAGTCCCACTGTTTTTAAAAGAACTTGGATCCCCAGACGTAATTGCAACCTCTTCAGCAGGACTTTTTTCTATTATAATAGCAATGCCAATGTTATTTATTGCCGCCCTAACTAGAAATATAACTAATATGAAAAAAATGGTTATCATCGTTCATTGCTTAATTTTATTAGTAGCCTTTCTAATGGGATATGTATTTACATTTTCAAAATTTGGGGTAACCCCTAATGCTTGGAAAATTTATTTTTCTCTTTTCATTGCCTATGCTTTATCTATAGGAATAATTGTCCCCATTTGGGCAGACTTCTTAGAAAAAACGACTAAAAGATCACTAAGAGGTAAATTTTTTGGAATTGGATTTGCTTTTAATAGCCTTGGTGCATTTGGTGGCGGCATAGTTCTTAAATATTTATTGGAAACAGAAACCTCATTTCCAAAAAATTTCGGCATTGGGTTTATAATATTATTTATCAGTCTATCTCTGGGCACTATAGTTTTCTATTTTTATAAAGAAAAAAACTATAATAAACCACGTAAGTCATTTAAAACATTTAAAAAAGAAACAAAAGAGATAATAATAAATCGTCCCAACTTTCATCGATATCTTTTTTCAAGAGTTTTTTATTGCGCAACGCTACCTGCTATTGGGCTATATGCTGTTTATTGTCAAAACAAATTTAATTTTGATATAAGTGAAGTTGGATCTTTTACTATTTTAAATGTTATATCAATGGGAGTCTTCAGTTATTTATCTGGATATATAGGAGACAAACATGGTCATAAAACAAGCATGTTATTAGCATATTTATTCCATTTTACAGCAGTAATTTTAGCAATATTTTCAAAAAATATGTTTTGGGTCTACTGTATATTTATTTCTTTAGGGGCAGGACAAGGAGCATTTATGCCCTCGGCAATGAATCTTATTTATGATTTTGCTGATACAAGTGATAAAAAAACGTATATGGCTTTAATTGACTCATTTTTAGCACCTTTTTCTATTTTATTTATAACAGGAATCGGCTTTTTAGTTAATGACAACAAATTTGTATTATCTTTCTATATTGTAGGGTTCTGCCTTTTTATTTCAATAATAATACTTCACTTTTTTGTAAAAGATCCAAAACCTAATAAATTATCTCATTAATGTATTTTCTTCTTGATTTTAGAATACATGCACATCAATATTAACAGTTAAATATTATGAATATATACAAACAATATCTAAAACAAGCATTAATAACAGTTACCATGTTAACTATATATGCTTGTGAAAAAGACCCAGAGCAACATCTTGAACTAGGTAATTGGTATCTGCAAAAGGGCCTAATTGATGACGCTATTACAGAATATCGTGAAGTGAGTAGATTACTACCGCCAGATCATAGTAAGCTAGATAGAGATCAATTCAAAATACTCGGGACAGCACACTTTAAACTCGCCCTTTCATACACTAAAAAAGGTTGGTGGGAATATGCTCTTAGAGAAGCAGAAAATAGCTTTGAGCTATCACCTTCTCCAGATACTCACGAATTAGTTGTTTTAATTAAAGAAAAAATTGCGCTCCAAAATAATAGAAACGAATCTTAGTATTTAATTAAAATGAGCCCGACCTGTGCTCTCCCCCATCACAATAAATAGTAGAGCAATTAATAAAATCTGCTTCAGGTTGCATTAATAATTTTACAGTGTTAGCTACATCATTAGGGGTCGTTGTGCGACGCATAGGATTCCTTTTTTTTGTATTTTCAACCCAAGTTTCCCACCGATCTGTGATTTTAGTCAATGCACGCGTAGGAGTTATTCCTGCTTGAATGGAGTTAGCAGTGATTCCGTATTCCCCTAATTCCCAACCTATCTGCCTAATGATTGCTTCCATAGCAACTTTTGCTACGCTAACAGGGCCATACCCCTCCATAGCAAGATAATTACCTTCACTAGTTAAGCCAATAATTCTCGAACCTTTCCCAATAAGATTTTGATCAAATAATTTTTGAGTCCAATAAAGTAATGAATTCCCCATTACGTGAACCGTCATATCCATTTGACGCTGCGTTACAGGTTTGTCTCCAAAAAAATTAGTTGTTGTACCAAAAGCTATCGAATGTAGTAATAATTTTAAAGGATTATCACCTACTATCTCCTTTATTTCTGGAATGTATTTGTCCATAGTATCTTCTGAAGCTGCGTTGGTATTCCAATAGTGACACATACCGCCATTCAATTCACTTACTTTAGAAATTGTTTTTTCTGCTTCTTTTTTTGTGTCCCCTCGATCAAAATGAAACCCCAAAATACCATATCCTTTTTCAGCAAGACTTATAGCAGTTGCTCCACCATGACCAGTAGACGCACCAAGTATTAATGCCCAATTAGACATAATTCCTCCAAATATTCATTATTTAAATTACCAAAATTTTAATTAGTAAATAGATTCAAATGTTTAATTCACAAATTCGTAATAATTTAATTGTCTAATAAATAGTATAATAAAGGAAATATAATCAGATGAATCAAAAAAATTCATTTAATAAAGAAGACCTTTTATCCATGGCAAATGGAGATATGTTTGGCCAAGAAAATGCTAAACTACCTCTTGAGCCTATGTTAATGATTGATAGGGTCTTAAGTATAAAAGTTGACGGCGGGACATATAATAAAGGTTCTATCAAAGCAGAAATGGATATAACTGACGAGTTATGGTTTTTTCATTGCCATTTCAAAGGTGACCCAGTAATGCCTGGTTGCTTAGGACTCGATGGAATGTGGCAATTAGTTGGGTTTTTTCTTACATGGAGTGGAGCAAAAGGAAAAGGGAGAGCGTTAGGAGTTGGAGATGTAAAATTTCGCGGGCAAGTGAGGCCATATCATAAAAAAATAGTTTACAATGTAAGTGTTAAAAAGCTAATTACAAGATCAAAATCAATGATATGGGCAGACGCTGAAATGCAAGCTGATGATAAGAAAATTTATACAGCAAAAAATCTCCAAGTAGGGATTTTTGATAACCTAGTATATGATTTTGGGAAAGACCCTTCTCTGGATTCATTTTAATGTCTTTACAATGTGGAATAGTAGGGCTGCCAAACGTTGGTAAATCAACGCTTTTTAATGCTCTAACAAAATCAAGTGCCCCAGCTGAAAACTTTCCTTTTTGTACAATTGATCCACATGTAGGCATTGTTAATCTCCCTGATAGTAGGCTTGACAAATTAAAAGCAATTTATAAACCAGATAAAGTTACCCCAGCCACTGTTGAATTCATTGATATCGCTGGATTAGTTGAGGGGGCAAACAAAGGAGAGGGCCTTGGTAACAAATTTTTGGGACAAATCAGAGAGACTTCTGCAATCGTCCATGTTGTAAGATGCTTTAATGACTCCGATATCGTGCATGTCAATGGGGAGGTCAATCCAATTAGAGATGCAGAAATTATTGAAACAGAACTATTGCTAGCAGATTTAGACACACTTGAGAGAAAATTAGATAAAACAAAAAAACTAGCTAGGGGTGGAGATAAAAGATTAAAAATTGAGTTAGGATTATTGGAAAGACTTATAGATCACTGTGGGGATGGTTTGTGGGCAAAAAGTATAAAATTCACAGAAGAAGAATTTGAAATTGCAAAAGGGTTTCATTTACTTACCAATAAACCAATATTATACATCGCAAATATCAGTGAAGATGATATTACTAACAATTCAGCTAATAAAAATTTAGAAGAATTAATAAATTATGCTTCATCTAAAAACAGTAGCGTTATAAAAGTATGCGCCTCTATTGAGCAAGAAATATCAACATTATCTGAAGAAGAAGAAAAAGTTTTTTTAACAGAATATAATTTAAAAGAGTCAGGCTTAAATAAAATTGTCAGAGCTAGCTTTAATCTTTTAGGACTTCAAACTTACTTCACTGGAGGCCCAACAGAAGTTAGAGCATGGACAATAAATAAAGGTTCGACTGCTAAACAATCAGCAGGCGTAATACACAGTGATTTTGAAAGAGGCTTTATAAAAGCAGAAGTATTTAGTTATGATGACCTAGTAGAACATGGATCAGAAAACGCATTGTCTAACTTGGGATTAGCAAGGACTGAAGGTAAGGATTATATTGTTAAAGATGGAGACTGTATCTTTTTTAAATTTAATGTCTAATCGTTAAGATCAAACCTTAAGATTATTCTTCGTAATCATCTTCATCTTCGTAATCATCTTCATCTTCGTAATCATCTTCATCATAATAATACTCAGGTGGATAAGCATAAACGTAAGGATTATTATATTGAGGTACCTCAGGCTTTACATCTTCGACTTTTGAATTAGAAGCTGTCTTATCATCTGAATTACTCTCTTGTTTAACAACAATTACTTTGGGCTCAGAAGAACCCGTATCCTGCCCATTATTTTTAAGAGCTTCATCAACCCATTTTTTTTCTTGAGAGCTTAAATCATAAGATGTAGCAGGTTGCTGGATGAAAGATTGCCCTCGAAATAACATTCCTGTTAAAATAGAAAAGAATAGAATAACCAAAGCAAAAAGAGAGCCTTCAGAAACAAATTCTATTCCTCCCCACATATTTTGAGAAACACCAAATCCCATAAAAATACCAATTGACAACAAAATACCAAAGAATATGATTAAATTTCCCAAATTAGATGGAGGAGATGACTCCATAACTACCATATACAGAAACCAAACCAGGATACCTGCCATTGCAATAATTATACTTATTAAAAACTCACCAAGGAAGAGAGCCGTAAAAAAACCAATTATAGCTCCAAATGGTATTATATACCCAATCCCGGATTTAATATCGTTACTCATAACGAAACTCCGATTTTACCCACGAATTACATCTAAAATTGATTTATTTAAATTCTAAATGCAAGTTTTTTTACTCAAATATTTTTATAGAGATTTCACTAATTAATTAACAAGTTTGAACAGTTAAAAATCCAAGAAATTTTAAAAATTTATGAACTCGAAAAAAATAAATATTGGGGTAATTGGCTCTGGACATCTAGGTCAATATCATGTTAAACATTACAAAAGCATGAATAATATAAATTTTCTGGGATTACATGATAGTAACCCTGAAAGAGGTAATGAGATAGCAAAAAAATACGAAACCAAATATTTTGAAAATGTGTTTAACTTAATGGAAGCTTGTGACGGTGTTTCAATTGTTACTCCTACTGAATCTCATTATGATGTAGCAAAAATAGCACTAAATGAATTTGGTTGTAATGTTTTCATAGAAAAACCAATTACTGAAACAATTTCGCAAGCAGACGATTTAATTGATCATGCACAAAAAAATAATTTGATCATTCAAGTCGGTCATATTGAAAGACTAAACCCAGCTCTTAAAGCCTTAGAAAAATATGACATAAACCCAAAATTTATTGATATTCAGAGACTCGCTCCCTACACCGTAAGAGGAACTGACGTCCCTGTCGTTTTAGATCTAATGATACATGACATTGATATACTCCTATCACTTGTGAAATCTAAGGTAAAAAGTATTCATGCAAGTGGCGTTTCCATTTTAACTAATTCTGTAGATATTGCTCATGCGAGAATTAGATTTGAGAATGGAACAGTATCAAGTGTGACAGCCAGTAGAGTAGCCAAAGACAAAGTAAGAAAAATAAAAATATTCCAAGACAACTTATATTCAACAATTGATTTACTATTAGAACAAACGGAAGTATACAATATAACGAAAGATCCTAACATAATTGAAAACGCACTCCAAGCTGAACCTTTCCCTATTGATAATGAAAAAAAATATATAGTTTATGAAAAACCAAAGATTAAAAATTATGATTCATTGCGTGAAGAACTTAATAACTTCGTAAACTCAATACTTAGAATTGAAAATCCTATAGTAAATGGAATAGAAGCCCGTAATGCTCTGGAGGTAGTTATAAAAATTAACGAGATGATTCTTGAGGATTTAAAATAATGGATATTAGAGATATATTTTTCAGATTAAGGAGTTATACGCCAATTCCAATTGCATTAATTATTATTTATCATAGTTCACCAGTAATTCCTTATAGTATTTTAGGTATTAGCCTAATCTTAATTGGAGAGCTGATTCGAATAAATGCAGTTAGGTTTGCAGGTGGCGCAACTAGGACCAGGAATGTTGGAGCCCCATTTTTATGTACCTCTGGGCCATATTCAAGAACTAGAAATCCACTCTATTGGGGCAACATAATCATTTACTCTGGCGTGGCATTTCTTGGCGGGGGAGAGTTTATGTGGAAATTAGTTGCTCTGGTTGGGCTTTTCTTTATTTTACAATACTATCTTATAATATCGCTGGAAGAAGAAACTTTGAAAATAAAATTTAAAGACCAGTATGATTTATATATTAAGAATGTCCCAAAACTCTTACCTAGAATTACTCCTTGGAATAACGATAATGAAATAAAACCTCAAAGTGTGCTTAAAACTTTGAAAACTGAAAAACGTACTTTGCAAAATATCTTATTTATCCTTTTTATCATAATATTTAAAAGCCAAATTATTTCTCAATTTAATTTTTTATGAACGATGACATAAGTACCATTTTTATTTCTGCAGGGGAACCCTCAGGAGATATTCATGCAGCTGAATTAGTTTTATCTTTAAAAAATCTTTCTCCAAAAATTAATTTTATTGGCAATGGTGGTGATAAAATGATAGAGGCAGGTGTAAATGTTAATAACCATATAAGCAGTATGTCTGTTATGGGATTCATTGACGTTGTAAAACATTTACCAAAACTACAAAACATCTTAAACAATACAATCTCAGCAATTAAACTATCTAAGCCTGATAAAATTATATTAATTGATTACCCAGGTTTTAATCTCCGACTAGTAAAAAAAATTAAAAACCTTAACATTCCTATTACTTATTTCATACTACCACAAACATGGGCCTGGAAAGAAAATCGAAACAAATTTATGAAAGATACAATTTCAGACTTTATATCTATTTTCCCTTTTGAGGCGAGCTGGTATAATTCAAAAGGACTCACAACATACTACCCAGGTCACCCCTTTATAGAGAAGTCTTATGATTCTAAAAACAGAAAAGAATTTTTTAAAAAACATAGTTTAAACGAAAATGAACCACTTTTAATTCTTCTACCTGGGAGTAGGCAACAGGAGATAGAAAATCATTGGCCAATTTTTTTAAAAACAGTTTTTCTAATAATTAAAAAAAATCCATCAACCCAATTTTTAGTGGTGAAGTCTAGCAATATTAATTTGAGAGAAATCCCAGATTTTATAAAAGTAGAAAAATCTACAACGTCTGCACTTACATATGGGACTGCAGCAATTAGTTCTTCAGGCACTGTAACCCTTGAATGTGCGCTAGCTAAATTGCCAACAGTTGTATGTTATAAAACCTCTTACATTAATTGGATAATATTTAAGTTTCTTGGAAAAACAGATTTTATATCAATTGTTAATTTAATTGCTGAGAAAAAAATATTACCTGAACTAATCCAAGGTGAAATGACACCAATTAACCTATTGAATAATATTATTCCTTATCTAAATGCTTCATCACAAAAAAGGAAAAACACCATAGAGAGTTACAAAGAATTAAAATTGAAATTAGGGCCTGCTGGTATTTTTGAAAGAGCAGCCAAAAGAATTTTGTTTGGACCTGGAAATGAAAAATAAGCACGACAACTTATCTATAACTTTCCAGGCTATAATAATAAAATGGATATTGTATTTTATTTATAAAACAAATAAATGGGATATAAGGGGTACAGAAAATTTTGAAAGAGCTTTAGCTGATAATAAAAGCGTAGTTCTATCATGTTGGCATGGACAGTTACTTACTTCTTTTATGCATCTAGCAGATAAAAACTATTACGGGTTAGCCGGATTAAATAAAGATGGAGAACTTATTTCTAAAGTTGGAAGTAGATTAGGTTGGAAAATGCTTAGAGGATCAAGCTCAAAAGGAGGATCTAAAATATTTGTTGAAATAGTAAAAAAATTAAGAAAGCCACCATGTTTAATAGGTATCACACCAGATGGCCCAACAGGACCTGAAAAAATTCCAAAGCCAGGTGTAATAAAAGCCGCTCAAAAGACCGGGGCATTAATTATTCCAATATCATCAATATCTACAAAACATTGGAAAATTAAAAATTGGCATACGTTCTTTTTGGAAAAACCATTTGGAAAAATCTTTTTACAATATGGCAACCCAATTCAATTTAATCTTGATGATGATTTTGAAATCTGCAAGGAAGCCTTATCACAAGCCATGGATGACGTAGAAAATAGAAATAAGAACTATGTTAAAAACATTATTAAATAACAAACTAATTATAGTTTTACAACTTCCTTTATCTATTTTTTTTAAAGCCATAATTATAATTAGAAATTATTTGTATGATGCAAATATTTTAAAAGTTCGAGCTCTCCCATGCAAAGTAATTAGTATTGGGAACATTACTACTGGAGGGTCAGGCAAGACACCAACTGTTGAATTTTTATCATTATATTTAAAATCTTTAGGAAAAAATGTAGGGATAATAAGTAGGGGCTATGGTAGAAAATCCAAAAACACCAAAATAGTAACAGATGGTATTAATAAACCAACTTCTTGGGATAGTTGTGGTGATGAAGCGTTCTTACTGGCAAATAAATTAGATAATGTCCCAATAATTGTTGGTAAGTCTAAATATGAATCGGGTTTAAAGATGACAACTGAGTTTAATACTGACGTTATCATTATTGATGATGGGTTTCAACATAGATCGCTGCATAGAGATTTGGATATAGTGCTAATAAATAGTAAAGACACTTCAAAAGATCACCGCCTTATTCCACTTGGGGCATTAAGAGAAAGTCTTTCAAATTTAAAAAGGGCCGATTTAATTATTTATACAAAATCTAATATTCATAATATATCAGATTATTTAATCAACACATTAAATCATATTAAAATTAATAAAATAAAAAGTGCTATAGATATTAGTGACAAATTAGTAGATAGTAATAATAAAGAGGAGAACATAGATATAATTAGATCAAAAAATGTTTTCTTACTTTCTGGTGTTGGGGATAATGAGGGCTTTAAAAAAACAGTAGAAAAAGCAGGATGCAATATATTAGGTCATAAAAAATTTATTGATCACTATAGTTACAAGGCTAAAGATATAAAAACCGCACATCGAGAAGCAATTAAAGTTGATGCAAAATATTTAATAACAACTGAAAAAGATATAATTAAAATGAAAAATTTTGAATCTGAATTACCTCTTTTTGCTATTAAAATGAAACTAACCTTTCATCCTGAAGATGAAATGAAAAATAAAATAGAATCTCTATTTAATTAGTTCATTTGTCCTGCACCCCAAGCAAAGACTACACCTACAAAAGTTAACATAAGTGGCCACCCACTATTAACTAATTGCTTTGCGCTTGGATCATAAAAAACATGAACTTGAAAATCATGAGTGGTTGTTGCCCCGTGTTCATCAACTGCCATTAAAATAAAATCATTTACTCCGTCTTGGTTCTTCCTTGGAGTCCATTCAATAGTCGCAGTTCTTCTATCAAACTTTGCAAATTTAGGCAATCTAACTGCACGATAAGTTACCCTATCACCGTTCAAATCTTCAGTCGTTAGTTTATATCTCCAAGTATGACCTGTAAGCCCAACAGGCTTAGGAGTAGAAATAATTGAAGGTGGATTATTTATAAATATTTTACCAGTTTGAATATCTGTACCATACCCATCCGTAACAGATACTTCAAAATCATTATAATTTATTTGGGCCGCTTTAGGCACCCATAAAATTTTTCCACTTTTATCTAATTGCATACCATGAGGACCTTTTATCAAGGTATATTTTAAATTAGCACTTTCATTTAAGTCTTCAACTCTTACTTGATATTTAAATAATTCTCCAACTAAAGCCATTCTAGGAGTGTTTGATATAATTGTTGGCAAATGATTTGAATAGACCTCATAGATTTGTTCATCTTTAGTATATCCATCAGAAACCATAACAGATATTGTATGCATATCTGTTTGAGATTTTTTCGGTGTCCACTTTATTGCACCTAAAGACTCATCTACTTCCATTCCTTCGGGGAAATCTGTTAAAGTGAACCGAACAGGGTTGACTCTCTCAACAAGGATGCGAGGAGGCTTACCTTTATTGCCTTGAAAAAATTCCCAAAGAAAGTCTTTTATCTTTATCGTACGACCATTAATTGTAGAAGTAATCACCCATAATCTGTTATCTTCATAAAATACTGATTGAACATACCTTTTAAGATTTACTCTAGAGACTAAAGTATCAGCTGGGTATTTAGGGTTGACATAATATACCTCATTCGCGTTGTACCAATCACCAAGAAATCTATCAATATTTTGAATGACGACGTCATCTGAAATATTTATACTATATATTTTTGTGTTACTTACATCTTTAACTTTAACTACTTTATCAAAAGGAAGTAATGCGCCTTTATTTCTATCTACAGTTATTAATTTATAACTATACTCATTTCCTACCGTGGCTGTCATAGTTGGGACGGAAACAATTTTAATAGGTGCATTTACAAAAAATTCTGAATCTATAAATTTGCTAAGATTCCCATCAGAAACCTCAATCCTTAGCTTATGAAAATCAACCTGAGCAGTCGAAGGCTCCCAGTGGAGTCTACCTGAATGTGGGTCCATCCTCATACCTTCTGGAAGAACATGAGCTATATAAATTAATTTATCATCCTTATTTGGGTCTTGCGTCTTTAAATCAAAATCCCATATCGCCCCTACATTTATTTTTGTCATTGGAGGGGGAGCTTTTTGAATGATGGGCGGATGATTTACAAAAACTTTAACAAATTGTGTATCTGAAGCTACTCCATGAGTAGAAACTAAAGCATATTCTACTGTGTCAATCTGTGCTTCATTTGGCACCCATGTAAGTAAACCAGATTTTTTATCTACTCTCATACCGCTAGGGCCAAAAAATAATTTATAATTTGCTTCTTGGCTTGTTCTTTGTCTCCAGACTTTTACATCATAATCATATTTTTCCCCTACTGTTGCTAGTGTAGGCGCTTTGGATAGTATTCTAATGCCAGATCTAGCAGACAGCTGAAACTCCTGGACATCTCTTTCAAAGCCATCGGAAACAACAAGTCTAACATCATATTGGTCTGCATTAATACTATCAGATTTCCAATACAATACTCCTTCATTAATAGTCATCCCTGGAGGTGAAACTTCTAAAAAGAATTGCAAAGATGCATCCTTATTTCTATCTCTTACAATTGGCTCGTATTGAAACACGCCTCCAGCAACAAATTCAGTACCTAATGGCTGAGTCAAAAACCTTGGTGGATCATTGACATAAATCCAAACTTGCTCATCTCTACTTTCTAAAACAGGGACCGTTTTATATTCTTGATTTTTACTTCCAGAAGCTGACAAAGATTCCATGATTTCGTCAACCTTTACCCTAACCAAATATGAAACAGGGAAAGCATCTAATTGTTCTTTATTCGGAACCCATCTAATAGTTTGACTTTCGTAATGAAAAAACATCCCTTTCGGCGGGGGGACTTGCCATCTGAAACTGTGAAAAGCTTCGGATGTGTCTCTTAATAGCGTATACTCAAAAGGTTGATTTAATGTCAAAATATATTGAGGAAGAACATGCTTAGGTAAACGTTGCCCAATCATTTCTTCTTCTTTAAGCGTTTTAGGGCTTTCTAGCGTGCGAATAACTTTTTTAGGAGGGACTGATTTTGGTTGTTCTTTTAAAACATCACCCTCTATTACTGAAGGGTCTAATGCTTGAGGTATGCTGGCTATCCTTTGCTCACCTAATTCAGTTATCACTTCTTCTTCAGGCTGAGGGAGCTGAGGTAATTGCTCAGGGATAACTTCAACATAAATCTCTGGAACTTCTGGCTGCACATCTTCAATATTAGAAAGTAAATCAGGTAATTGTTCAGAAATAAAATCTGTGCTTAATAAAAACCCTTGATCATATTCAGCAGACTTTTTCCCAAAATCCAATACATATATTGAATTTTCCTTCCCATCCCATGCCGAGACCATGACATTGCCAGTATATTTACCTAACTTGGTTAATGGCAACATAGAAAAAACTTGCATTTCTTCTGGGACTTTAGACATTACGTTTCGTACGCTTTCCATCCCCCCATCTTCACCGGAGACCATCGTTAATGCATTAATATCTGATGATAGCATTAGAAGGTCTTTAAATGAATCTTGATTAAAATCTGCAATTTCAATTTGAGTTAAAGGACCAGGCTGAACCGGGACTCTCTCGATTACTAAAGTAGCAGGCGTAAGAGTTAAAGCAATAATATCTCCAGATCTAAAAGAAGCCAATACATCTTTGAAACCATCAGAATCCCAATCAGTAAGTTGAAATGAATTATGTAAAATACCGCTGATACCATCAAAGTTTTTTCTTATAAGAGGCCCAGAATCAAATATCCCACCAATATTATAAAATGGTTGTGCTTTTATTGTATTCCCTTCAGGGCTTATAGCTAATAGGTCTTCGTAGCCATCGTTATCATAATCAACAATTGCAGAATACAATAAGCCAGAGCCTACTAAAAGCTCATCAGGCCTTATCTTTTTAATGATAACTAATCTACCTTGACTATCTAAATCAAGAATTGCGAATCCTCTGTATGGGCTACCTAAAGATAAAACTAGCTCTTGATCTCCGTCAGCATCCTGATCAAGCATTGAAAAATTATTACATCTTAAAGACCTATCTTGCTTACCGATATCTAAAGTGACTGATGGTAGTTCAGAAAAAGAATCTTCTTCCCAACTATATACAGCTACAAACACGTGGGGTGTTGCATTTGTTCCAAACCTTGAAAGATTCATAACAATAATTAAATCTGGCACCCCGTTACCATCTAGATCCCCAATCTTTGCATCTACAAAATAACCATCTAATTCTTTTGGGGCATCAAATTCCCAAATTGGAGTTTGATATCCATCACCATCTACCTCATTATACCTTATCATTGTAGGAAACACATTTTTCTGTGGGTCTAATTCGAGAGAAATAAATTCAAATAGATTATCACCATCTAAATCATAGGATCCCTCTAGATGGACAATCTTTTGTGAAGAAACTGAACTTAGAATCCAAATTAAAGGAACTAATAATTTTATTTTTTGAAGAATAAATTTCATTTTTTAAATCTTCTTATTGATTCAATTCCATATTAGTAGAATCAATATTCATTGATTCTGGAAGCACATCATTTAATTTTTTATTATTATTTAATAAGTTAGGTGTAACCTTAGCATTTTCTAGCTTTAGACTATCAGACGTACTATCATGAATGTCGGTTGAGGCTGGACTATCAACTGGATTTTGCGGATCAGGAGCAGCAAGCTCTAATTTGGCTTTAGAATTTGTAGTTACCCCTTGCCCTTCTGGATAAATTCCTTTAAGAGGATTTACTGGAATTTTTGGATTTTGTTGATCGAATTGAGCTTCAGGAATCCTTCGCTCATGGGAAACTTTAGGCAACTGTCCATTAGGGCCAAAAAGAGGCTCTTCTAAATAAGCACCCTGGAGTAAATTAGTTTTAAGCGAGTCTGAAAATTCTTCTTGAATCAATCTAGAAAACATTGCTGCTGGTTTTAAATAACCGGCAATATCAAATTGAGTCGTTATCTTTTTAGAACCATTTTCTCTTACTTTAACCTCGCCTCTAATGGCTTGTAATGTGCCTTCGTTTAAAAATACCGCTAATGATTGAGAAGGATTAGATGGTGTAGTAGCTGATAGATATAATCCTTGATAATTAGCACTATCACCTGAATCATCAAATGAAAATTTGATAAGCTTATCTTTAAAATCCATCCCTAAGCTTGTTGGGAATCCTTCAAAAAAGTAGTCAGGAAACTCAAATAATTTAGGGTCAAAAGCTTCTGGCTGGTAGGACTGAGATACAGAGTCAGCTTCAGGCGAAATAGACATAAATATTATATTTGTTTGCATATCATGAACCATTGTAAGAGTAGTTACACTATCAGAAACTTGCTCCTTTAAGGTATAAGCAAAATCATAATCATTCCCTCTTCGTAAATAATTTGTATTTGCTGATATACTATGTTGGAAATGGGTAGGGTCTCCCATAGGGGGGACTTGGGTAACATTTATACCAAATGGTGATTCACCATCAAATACATACCTACCTTTATTCCCTTTTGATGGAGTCATAACCATAACATAATACAAGTCTATGCCTCTTTCATCCTCTTCTTTATCAGATAAATCTATCGATTCTGGTACTAGGACATTTCGTAAAGTATCTTCCCAAGTCTCTACCACAGCAACTGAATCAGAAGGCCCAAAAACAGTTTTATGAAAAGCAATTTCTTTATCTTCATCTGGTATCGGGTTTTTAAAAATTGAATCATTTATTGATAATAAAGTAGAATCTATTTGCTCGACTTTTACTGAAGCTTTAGCAGCCCATATTTCACTATTCATATCAGAGCTCTCTATCGGAATATCAACCTTACTTTGTAATTTAGGCTTCTTAATAATACCTGCATCATTTAAATAATCAACTAACGTTGGCCCATCAATTGGTTTTTTATTATAGCTTGATCTATTAGCGTTTTTGTTGTGAGCATAATCATCTTTTGTAATTGTTTTGTTATAAAAACCAGATTCAATCCTAGAACTAACTAAATCTAAAATATCTGATTTGTCAGGGTCCTCCATTTCTAAAAACAACTCTTCATGCGAAAATTTTGAGTCATCAAGGCTAATTACACCAGAATTAATATTTAATATTTTAACTTCTCCCGTCCTAAATGGGATTAAAAGACCTTGCTCACCTTTTTTAAGATTCTTGTAAGCTTGAACTTCTGCACCTATTATACCCCTAGCATTACCAAGGCTTAAAATTTCAGTTACAACATGTCTAAAATTCTCATTTGCATTGTAAATAGCAATTTTTAGTGTATTTATTTCCGCTGAAAATTGAGCAATATAATTACCTCCAAATGAAGTAAAACCACCAGAATACATGTGCCCAAAACCATTATGGATTAATGGGTCAGATAATATCCTAGCATTTTCTATTTTTAATTTATTATTTTGAATTTCAGGTTTGAAAATCAAAGTTTTTCTAACTGGAGTACCAAATGAAACAGAAAGTTGATTTGACCCTCCATAAACTCTAGAAAGGTTTAGAGGTCTTATATTATCAAGTTCTAAGCCTGAATGACCTGCTACTAATGGTACTTTTGAAAAACCACTCATTATACCTTGAAAGACATATAACCAGCCATCATCATTGCTATCTGCACTTATTTTAGAAGAGGCAACTAAATCGGGTTGCCCATTTTCATCAATATCTAATATAGCAACATCCGTGAAATAAGCACCTTTAGGCAGTGTGTAGGACCAGATAGTATCACTAATTACTTTACCTTGAAACTCTATTAGAGACGCTTTTCTATCAGAACTACTAATAACAAGGACTTCCTTGCGCCCGTCTCCATCAAGATCATAAAGACCACTAGTTCTATTCAATTGACCACCGGACAAAAATTCAAAGCACAGTACAGATACAAGAATGTACCCGCAAATACCAAAAATAATGTTATTTTTCCGCATCATTACACTTTCTGTCTTGGTTAATTATTGAGACCAAGACGTATCTATTTCACAGGAGAATATAGAAATAGACTCCCTTACCTCGTTTACTCTAGCAAAAAATATAGGTTAAAGAACCGTTTTTTCCAAGAAAAAGACCAAAAATTAGTTTTTTTAATTTTTCATTAAAATTTGGCATATATTTTCTTTTGTATTTAATGGATAGTACATAAATTGCTTAGATTTCAGATACATGCGGAGAGGTCTTATATCGTGAAAAAATTACTTACATATATCACAATCTTATTATCACCTGGATACAGCCAGTTTGATTTATACCCAGTTACTGATTTTTTTGGTGGAGGGATAGGGTATAGCCCTATGTATATAAACATAGACGAATTTCCAGCCACTGACTTGCTAGAAGGCCTTGGGCTAGATCCAAAACAATTTGATACTCCTTTTGTTGTCCATGGTGGAGAAGGTTTTGCTCATATGACGGGTAAATGGAGGATTGGTAGCTATGCTGGTGTTGGTAGCTCTAGTATCAGTACAGTAACTAATGTCAAATTATTTGTAGATACTGGTGATCCTGGGTATCAGAATGAAGCCACAGTAGATTACGATGGAAACTTTAGCCCCTCAATTGAAGCAAAAGTAACTGTTGCTCTAGGAGCAGCATCAATTGAATACGTAATGCCCGTCTTCCAAGATCTTGAAATTTCTGCTGGAGCGATGATGGGGCTTGGGAGATTAAATCTATCTATTGATCAGTATGCTGCTAACCCAAAATGGAATGAAATGTTTGATTTTTCATATGGTGATAAAGTAACTGGTTTAGATGCTGACTCTAATTCTACGGTAAATTATTATTACGCTGTGGATAATACTGGGAGCCCTATTGCAGGCTTCAACGCTTCAAACGCCCCAGGTGTAATGTCAGACCTAAGTGGTACATTTTTTAATTTTCAACCATATGTTGCTGTCAAATGGCAACTACTTGACAGGGTTGGTCTAAGAATTAGTGCTGGTTTTAATAAAGGCACTATAGGTCAAGGTCGTTGGAAGCTCAACAGCAGATATCTAATTGGAGACTCAGAAGAATATACTCTCAGAGGTGTAACGTTCAGAACTATGTTATACCTAGGTCTATAGCACCCTTCCAAAATACCTAAATACAATGTCTAAACAATCCGTCACTCGCATTTGGCCAATGGTGACATCTGCACTATTTGGTTTTATTTTTGCAATTTTAATCTTCATGCCTGAAGCCTATTCAAAAAATAAAAATATATATAAAGTGCTAAAAAATAAAATAATGGTTATGCAACAAATTATATCCTATGTTGATCATTTTTATTTTGACAACGTTGATATGGACAAAATTATGGATGGTGCTTTTCATGGGTTGATGGAAGAGCTAGACCCACATTCAACTTATATACCTGCTAAAGAGCAAGAAAATATAGATGAATTATTTAGGGGTAATTTTCAGGGAATAGGAATAGAATTTGATATCTTACATGGATACATCACTGTTATTTCACCTGTCCCAGACAGCCCCTCTGATTATGCTGGTTTGCAATCAGGAGATAGAATTATAGCAATCAATCAAGAGGATGCATACAAAATAACAAAAGATGAGGTTGTTAAAAAACTCAGAGGCAGAAAAGGTACTAGAGTAGATATAACTATCCAACGCATAGGGTTAGAAGACCCTTTTGATGTAACAATTATCAGAGATGACATTCCTATTTATAGTGTAGGAGCCGCTACAATGCTTGACAATGAGACTGGATACATACTTTTAAGAAGATTTTCTGCTACAACTATTGATGAAGTAAATAAAGCTATAGATAAACTAGATAAACAAAATTTTAAAAAATTAATATTTGATCTTCGTGGTAATAGTGGCGGGTATCTTGAGCAGGCAGCAGCGGTGTCAAACCTTTTTATATCAACAATGGATACGTTAGTCTATACAAAAGGTAAAATTACAGATTCAAACCAAGCTTTTATTTCTGACCCAAATAAAGGGCGAAATGATTTTTCATTAATCATTCTAATAAACAGAGGTTCTGCAAGCGCAAGTGAAATCGTATCAGGTGCAGTTCAAGATCTTGATCGCGGGCTAATTGTTGGAGAAACTAGTTTTGGGAAAGGCTTAGTGCAAAGACAACTACCATTAGAAGGTGGGTCAGCAATCCGTATAACAATGGCCAGGTATTACACTCCAAGCGGAAGATTAATACAGAGGCCATTTAAAGAAGGAGATGATCTAACTTACTATAAAGAGCTTTATGCAAACGATAGAGAATCTGTACTAGATAGTTTAAGAAAACTGAGGCCTCAATATAAAACCAGACAAGGACGAACAGTTTATGGCGGAGGAGGAATAACTCCTGATAAATATATTCCTTACAAAAACAAATTAACAAAAGAGACTCAAAAACTTTTAAGAAACCCTGAAAGACCTATCTTTAATTTTTCTTCAACGTACGCAACCCAAAATGATCTGGGATTTAAAAATTTTATAAGATTTAAAAATGATTGGCAGGTTAACCAAGCTGTGTATTCTCAATTCCTTGATTATCTAGAAAGTGATTCTATCTCCTTTAATTCTGATTCTTTGCAATTGGACGAATCATTTATTCACAATAGAATAAAAAGTGAAATTGCTGGAACAATATGGGGGAAAGATGAATCTGCAAGCATTAGACTTGCGCTTGATAACCAGGTTTCAGAAGCAATAAAATATTTTAATGAAGCTAATGCATTCTTGGGTTACCGTAATTAAATTATAAGCTGATTATAAATAAAATTGCTTATTTAAATTTTTACAAAACAAATAATTTCATAATTATGGAGGTATTAAATGGTTGATTTTTTCGTACAAGGTGGTGGCTTTATGTGGCCAATCCTTATAGCCTTACTTTTTGGTTTAGCTGTTGTAGGAGAGAGAGCATACTCGTTAGTTAATTCAAGTTCTGATACAGATAAGTTTTTTGATGATGTGAAAACTATTTACGATGATTCAGGAAAGGATAAGGCAATCGAGTTTTGTGAAAGTACTCCAGGGCCGGTTGCATCAATATTTTTAGCAGGGCTTTCAAAGATTGGGAAACAAAAAGAAGAAATTGAAAAAGCAGTGCAAAATGCAGGTGGATTAGAAATGGCTTTCCTTGAAAAAAATATGATTTGGATCAATTCAGTAATAACCATTGCCCCAATGCTTGGTTTTACCGGTACAGTTGTTGGTATGATTAAAGCTTTTGAAGATATTAAAATGGCAAATGATATATCTCCAGCAGTTGTTGCTGGTGGTATTTCCCAAGCTCTTTTAACAACTGCATTTGGACTAATTGTAGCAATGATTATGCAAGTTTCACAAAACTTTTTTGTTTCAATGATTGATAAACTTATTTTAGATATGGAAGAACAGTCTATCAAGATTGTTGAATATCTCCAAGACTCAAAATAGTTTTTAATAAATGATTAGCAATCGTCGTTTTAAAGGTGGAGAGATCCCAACAGGTTCTATGGCAGATATTGCCTTCTTATTATTGGTATTCTTTCTTGTAACAACAACAATAGATACTGATAAAGGCCTAGGAATAATTCTCCCTCCAGCGGGAGATGTGGAAATAGAAATTAAAAAGAAGAATATTCTAAATTGCTTGATTAATTCTCAAGGGAAGGTACTTCTAGATGAAGAACCAACAGAAGTAGAGCAAATAAATAGAATTGTTAAAAAAAGATTGAGCAAAAACCCTCTTTTAATTGTATCTGTTAAGGCACACCCTAAAACAGCTTACAGCGATTATGTAAGAGTAATTGATCAACTCAAAATTGCTAATGCAAAAAAAATATCTATAGCGAATTCAAACTAATGAACTTTTCAAGAAAAACAAAAATATCAAGTGAAATACCAACATCATCAATGCCTGATATTATTTTTATGCTTTTAATATTCTTTATGGTAACAACAGTATTGCGTGAATATTCCGGACTACCTGTAAATATTCCAAAAGCAGAAAAAATTGAAAAATTAAAAGGTAAAAGACATACCGCTCACATTTGGATTTCGAAAGAAGGGCTAGTATCTATTAATGATAGACTTTTTGCAGTTCAAGATGTTGCTAAAATAATGTATGAAAAAAGAGTCTCAGACCCACAGTTAGTTGTTTCTTTAAAAGCTGATGAAGAAGCAAAAATGGAACTAATATCTTCTATTCATGAAGAACTTAGAGAAGCTGACGCGCTTAAGCTTAATTATTCTACTAAAACATTAGTTCGATAATGAAGCTGAATACAAACCCATTAAAAGGTAAGTATCCCATAACTGTCAGAATCGCCGGACTTTGTGGTATATTTAGCCTTGTTTTTATATTTTTAGTATTTCCAAGATTCGTTACTGAGTCTGAGTTTGGCAGCGTAGATCAAATTGTGATTGAAAATATAGATATCCCTCAAACTCAACAAATTGATAATACACCACCGCCAGCAAGGCCTTCAATCCCAGTCCCAACTGATGATGAAGATATTGCAGATGATGTAACATTAGATGACCTAGATTTTGATGATTTTGAAGCATGGGATGCACCGCCCGCTCCAAGTGGCCCTAAAGTAAAATTCATTCCTTATGATGACCCCCCTAAACCAATTAGTGCTATTAGGCCAGTTTATCCTGAAATAGCTCAAGAAGCTGGCATTGAAGGGGTTGTAGTAGTCCAAGCTTTTATTGATCAAAAAGGTAGAGTAAAAGAAACAATAATTTTAAAGGGAATACCAAATACTGGTTTAGATGAAGCAGCAATGGAGGCTATAAGGAAAACAAGATTTAGACCTGCTAAACAAAGAGAAAGAGCGGTGGGCGTCTGGATTTCAATTCCTGTGAATTTTAAATTAAAATAAAATTCTCTTACTACCCTTTTATGTTAGCTCTGTGATACTCCCAATTCATCTTTCTAATATATTCTTGTGAAATCTCTTTTGGACATTCGGCTTCACAAGCACCCGTATTTGTACAATGTCCAAATCCTTCTTCATCCATTTTATCTACCATAGCGACAACTCTCTTATCCCTTTCTGGTTGACCTTGAGGCAAAGACGCTAATTGTGAAACTTTAGCAGATACAAATAAACTCGCAGATGCGTTTTTGCAGGCAGCAACACATGCTCCGCAACCAATACAAGCAGCAGCATCAAAAGCATACAGTGCATCTTCTTGAGAAATTGGGATAGCATTCCCATCGGGAGCACTACCTGTATTAACAGATATATATCCACCAGACTGTATGATTCTATCAAAGGGGGTTCTATCAACAATTAGGTCTTTAATTACTGGGAATGGCTTTGCTCTCCAAGGTTCGATAACGATACTGTCACCATCATTAAAATGATACATATGTAACTGACACGTGGTTGTGCCTTTTAGTGGTCCATGAGGCTTACCATTTATAACCATAGAGCAGCTCCCACATATTCCTTCTCTACAGTCATGATCAAAGGCAATTGGTTCTTCTCCCAGTGATATAAGACGCTCATTTAAAACATCTAACATCTCTAAAAATGACATATGTTCGTTAAGCCCAGGAACATCATAATCAATAAATCTTCCTTTGTCTTTTGAATTCTTTTGACGCCAAACTTTTAATTTAATTGAAAGTTCTTTCATTTATTTATAACTCCTCTGGGTTGGAGTGACTTCTTTATAATTTAAATCTTCTTTGTGTAGCTCTGGTTCTAAATCTTCGCCTTTATATTCCCATGCAGATACAAATGTATAATTTTCGTCATCTCTTAAGGCCTCTCCCTCTGGAGTTTGGTGTTCTTCACGAAAATGCCCTCCGCAAGATTCTTCTCTATCTAAAGCATCATAAATCATAAGTTCACCAAGTTCTATGAAATCCGCGACTCTACCAGCTTTTTCAAGTTCAAGGTTTAACTCGCTATCTGAGCCAGGGACAAACACATTCTCCCAAAAATCTTTTTTCAAATCTTTGATTTGAATCAATGCGTTCTTTAAATCTTTTTCATTTCTAGACATCCCACAATTATCCCACATAATTTTACCTAATTCTCGATGTAGACTTTCAACACTCTTTTTACCTTTAATATTAAGCAAAGTTTCGTTTCTACTTTTTGCTTCTTTTTCTGCTTTTATAAAATGCTCATCTTCAGTAGAAATACGCTCAGTCCTTATATCTTTAGATAAAAATTCTCCAATAGTGTAAGGTAGAACAAAATATCCATCTGCAAGGCCTTGCATTAAAGCGGATGCTCCTAATCGATTAGCTCCATGATCGGAAAAATTTGATTCACCTATAGAGTATAAACCAGGGACAGAGGTCATTAGATTATAATCAACCCATAGTCCACCCATGGTATAATGTACAGCTGGGTAAATTCTCATTGGTGTTTTATAGGGGTCATCTCCTGTAATTTTATTATACATTTGAAAAAGATTACCATATCGAGAGCGGACAGTGTCTTCACCCAAATTTCTAATTGCATCTTTAAAGTCTAAATATACTGCCATCTTTGTTGTGCCAACTCCATAGCCTTCATCACATCTTTCTTTTGCAGCTCTTGATGCTATATCTCTAGGGACTAAATTCCCAAAAGCTGGATATCTTCTTTCAAGATAATAATCTCTTTCATCCTCTGGTATACTTTCTGGATCTCTATTGTCACCTTTCTTTAGTGGCACCCAAATTCTCCCATCATTCCTAAGCGATTCTGACATCAATGTTAATTTAGATTGATACTCTCCAGAAACAGGGATACAAGTTGGATGGATTTGAGTAAAGCATGGATTGCCAAACATAGCTCCTTTTTTATATGCCTTCCATGCTGCTGTTACATTACTGCCCATTGCATTTGTAGATAAATAAAAAACATTACCATATCCTCCAGTGGCTAATACAACTGCATGCCCAAAATGGCGCTCATATTGTCCCGTAAGTAAGTTTCTTGCGATTATTCCTCTAGCAACACCATCAATCATAACTACATCAAGCATTTCATGTCTATTATACATCTCAACAGAGCCCTTACTAATTTGTCTACTTAGAGCACTATAAGCCCCCAGTAAAAGTTGCTGCCCCGTTTGACCTCTAGCATAAAATGTTCTAGATACCTGCACTCCACCAAATGATCTGTTATCTAGAGTCCCACCATATTCTCTGGCAAATGGCACTCCTTGCGCTACACACTGATCAATAATGTTTGTACTCACTTCAGCTAATCTATGAACGTTTGCTTCACGAGATCTGTAATCACCGCCTTTAATGGTGTCATAGAACAACCGATAGACGCTATCTCCATCATTTTGATAGTTTTTTGCAGCATTTATACCACCCTGAGCTGCAATTGAATGAGCTCTTCTTGGACTGTCTTGAAAACAAAAAGCTTTTACATTATAACCCATTTCAGCAAGAGAAGATGCTGCAGATGCACCTGCTAATCCAGTACCAATAATAATAACATCAATATTAAGCTTATTTGCTGGGCTTACTAGCGGTACTTTTGACTTATAGTCAGACCATTTATTAGCTAAGTCTCCTGGTGGTATTTTGCTATCTAACATAAAGTACAATTGGTATGGTTGCAAAAATTAATGGTATTATGATGGCTATCCCTTTACCAAAAAAAGTAATAGACTTTTCATATTTTGAAGTGTTCAGCCCAAGAGTTTGAAATGCAGACCCGACTCCATGCGATAAATGAAAAGAGAGCATTAACATTGACAAAATATAAAATCCGGTATAAAAAATATTTTGGAAAGCAGAAACTGTTACAGTATGCAAATCTTTATTCCCCCATTTATCTATACCAATATCACCAAAATGCATCTCATACCAAAAACTTCTAAGATGTATGATTATAAATATTAATAACATTGTCCCTAAAAAAGCCATATTCCTTGATGCCCAGCTGCTATTACTATTCCCTGAACTAACCTGATATTTAATAGGTCTCGCGAATTTAGATTTTATAACAAGATAAACAGTTAATATTGAATGTAGAATAATTGATGTGTAGGTTACGTATGAGAGAGCTATCACCGCAGGATTTGTTGTCATAAACAAAGCATATGCATTGAACTGTTTTTGGCCTAATTCTCCAGGGATAAATAATTGTAAATTCCCTGCAAGATGACCAACTAAAAACAATACAAGAAATCCTCCCGAGAAAGCAGCTAAAGCTTTTTGAAAAATTTTTGAGCTAAAGTATAATTTCATAATTTATAGCAACTAATAATGATACAACAGACATTCATAATGAGTCAAAAATTAAACTTATTTACCTTGTGTTTCATCAAGTATAAATAATTTTATTAAAATAGCAATTCCTCAATAGTCTTATTAGATTTTACAGCCCTTTTTTGAAACTGCTCGCTAAAAGTTCCATTCGAAATAATATTCTCAAAAAATCCTAAAAAATATTTTTCTTCACTAAAACCTCTTTTAGCTAAACCTTCTAAGGACAATTCACTAAAAAATTTAATCCAATCTATAAATTTTTTATTATTTGGACCGATTTTATTACCCTCCAATGAAGAAGCAAGTTTATTCCAAGAGACCTTTTCATTAAATGTCCAATTATTAAAAACGTCTAATAATCGTTCCCTTATAGATATATCATTTATTAATCCAGAGGTAAAGGCAACAGGAGCCATAGCATATTTAACTGGCAAACAATCAATATCTCTTAATTCAATTAAAGTTTTTAAACGAACATTTGTAAATATTTGATGTAGCGCAACCTTTATATCTTCTTCCCTTAGCTCTCCTTTTAAATATTTTTTATTTAATTCTTCACCAATCGAGACATTAGACCCCTGAATATTATTTTTATTATCAATTTTAAATATACTAGGCACTCCATAAACAAAGTCACAATACAAATCTAATAGCCCCTCTACTCCTGAAATCCCGTGATTAATCAAAGATCTGCATCTATCGCTATCTGTGTTCTCCCATATGTGATTTCTAAAGTTCAAATCATGAATAATTTCCCCATTGCGAAATGGACTGTAACAAAATAAATAAGACAAAACAGGATGTAAACAATCAAATATATACATGGTTTCCTCAATGTCCTTTTCACTTTTGATATCATAGTTGATTTGAATACTTGAGGTATTCCTCATCATCCATTTACCTAAAGTCCCTTTTTTCTCCATATTAGCATTCATTAAACTATACTTTTTATGATTGATTAGTTCAATATCAGATGGATCATTAAATGGATCAACACCAATATATACAGACTGAAGGCCTTCTCTTTTTAAAATATTATCGATTGAATGCTTGTGTTTTGAAAGCGCATTATCGAGATCCTGGATTTTTTCAAAAACAGGGCTTGCCCATTCAATTTGCCCTCCAGGCTCAAGCGAGTATTGATCAGCAGAATTTTTAAAATTTAAATTAAGTTCTTCCAAAAGATCGGAAGCAGAAAAAGTATCACATTTATTAACTGGTATTCTTCTTTTATTTTTATCAAAAATAAAACACTCTACTTCAATACCTATTTTTCTTGTTTTATTTCCAATACTTTTACTAAGTATATAGGATTTTAGTCTATTTTTAACAGACAAGGGAATAATCTAAAAATGTGAAGAATTAATTAATAATAAAAAAAAATTAACCTTATTAATTAAGCAACACCCCAAGCAATTAATGAAAGGAAAGATAAAATAATTGGAAAGCCAACTAGCCACCCGCCATCCTTTTTCTTAACTGGAAGTGAAGGCCCTACATAATCAAAGCGCATCTCTGATCTAGCAATTTTCCCTCCTTCTACATATAGAGTCTCTGTCCCAAATATTTGATTCTGTAACATGGGATCATTAGAAACGTAATCAATAGTACCAGTATTGAGATACATTAAGTATTGAGGAGAGAACCCACTCACTTGATGCCAGCCTGGCTCAACACGAATAGGCGACTTTAGAGGTGTATGTCCAACATATCTACCATCGATATATATAGGTACACCCTCTAGATTAGCATCAACCCTTATAGCAGATTGACCAAGTAATAATTCTTTTTCATTCTTTGGTTTTCTCGAAACACCAAATTTACTTTTTGTAATAGATACAAAAGGTAGCTTCTGCCACCATGATGTCTTTGGAACTTTTATAATCCTACCATCTAAATCATCGTTTATAATCGAATGATCAGCCAGCTCTTCAATTAATTGACCTTTAGAAGACTCTAGATTGTCAAATAGTTTTGCCTTTTCATCATCTTCTCTTGCCGCAGTCATTTTATCCCAGAAAGAAAGACTACTTTTAGTTTTTTCTTTTTTCTTGTTTTCATTTAAGTCCGACCATTCAGCCAATTCTTCTCCAGAATCTTCTTCAATGAAATATTCATCAACCTCACTAGTTGAATTTTTTCCATAATAATTTTTGTTAAAATCTTTATTATCTATTTTTTCTGTAGCTTCAGCATAATTAGAAAAAATATCATCAATATCTTGAACTTCCTCTAAAGAGCCAACCCCAGAAGCTAAGCTAGGATTAACTTCGCTTGGATGGTTCGTGTGATATAATTTACCTTTAAACCTAAAAATTGCATTTGCCCCAAGTTCTTCTCTTGCTTTATTAAAGGCAGCTTGGAAACTTGTATTGTATGTTGGAAACCCTTCCTGAGATACAACAGAGAACACAGATTTACCATTTTTATCTAAATGCTCTTTCAAATTAGCCTGCATACTATTTTTCATTTCAGTGTGGATAAAGACTACAGCAGATGAAGTGCCTTCACTATTTATAATATCATACCAATGAATTTTTTTCGTTAATAAGACAGCTATCTGTACAGATTCATCAAAACTATCTATGACTAATTCTTTGATCAAATTATTTGGATCAGACTTAGGATGTATATCATTTACATGCTTAACACCTAATAATGTAATGTAAAGCCAGTTTCTATCTGATTTCCAACCAATGATATTATCGTCAGGGATAGGATCAGAATATTCAATGCTAATCATTAAACCATTGCTCTTAGGATCATACTTGATATCTTCAAGCACTGACGCCTCTATCCCCATTACAATTAGGGACGCAAATAGTATGATATGTTTCATATTTTTTAACATATTGGACTCCGCTATGAATAAATATTAAAACATTATTTATTCTAATGTCAACAATAAATTAATATTCTTTAAATGCCTATTATATATAGACTTGCAAGAAATAACTCGATTTAATCAATTACTTTAAGTGTGAAAAATTTATGATTTTAATCGATTTTTAATAGTAATCTTAAACACATTTATTAAATGATATAATTTGAAAAATGTTACCTACTTATTGTGAAATAATAGCAACATAAATAAAATACTATTGTTAAAAGGAACTGAATAGTGAAAATACCTTCAAATATAATACTATGCTTGATATTAGCATCTGAACTTTTTCTTTTCGCCGGGCCAAGTACAAAAATAATAAAAAGCTATAGTATATCACAGAATTTTGGCACTGAGACTAGAGAGCTTTCTCAGTCAACCGTTGTTAGATATAATTTAAAAAATCAGCTTGTAGACAGCACATTATATGTTCACAATATCCCATTGTCAAAAAAATATGGCTATATTGATTTTAAAGATAGGAAATCGCTTCAAAAAATAGAAGGTCTAGAACGATTGATGCATTTTAAGTATGAATATAATTTAGGGAATCAACTAGTTTCAAAGCAACTATATGGCTCAAGTGATGATTCATTAAGGTGGAAAGAGTTTTACAAATATTATAGTAATGGAAACTTATGGAAAATTGTAAGGTTTGATCCATCAAAGGTAAACATATCAAACAAACTAAGTGGCTTGTCTACTGATAATAAAAATATGCCCTGGGGAGAGAGCTTTGAATACGATGATAATGGCAGAATTGAAGAACACAAAGAATTTTATGCTGGTTTTATTATTGAACACACAGTTTATGAAACAGATAGTAGTGGCAGCATAGTAATAAAAGAAGAAAATTTTGACCCATCAATAATGAGAAAAACCACATATTCCTATAATGATGATGGAAATATAAGTGAAATCATAAATTCAAGAAGAGGCTATTCAATAGGTTCTGAAAAATATGAATACGATATTTCAGGAAGAATAGGCTCGATAACTCATTATGATATGAATGGAGATATAGAAAAAAAAATTACACACCTCTATGATGACGCATTGGGTAGAAAAACAAAAATCATTACGGACAAATCAAAAAAACTGATTCGGAGAATTGAAACTAGAAATAACAGTCAAAATAAAAAAATAATTCAAGCTACATTTGACAGTAAAAGTAGATTAACACAGAAAAAAACAATTGGATACAATGAAGATGGACATTTACATAGAGTTCATGATTACGATATGCTTAAGCCGTCAGAAGCAGGAAAACCAATACTAATTAATATTATTACTTACGAATATGATTAAATTATACATTATATTTTCAATGAAATTTAATTTCTGGAGGCTCAATGAAATTCATTGATGTAAAAAGTGCTATCATTGGAGTGTTAATCACTCTCCTTTTTTTATCTATATATGGATTTAGACCTGAAACAGATGAACTTGGTCATCTAGTAGTAAAAAGTATTACAGTAGAGGATGATCGTGGAGTAGTAATGGGCTATATGGGTAATGGCTATATGCAAACATATAATACATTTGGAGAACCTACTCTATTTGTTGGTACTGGTAAAGATGGTGGTGGATATTTAAGAGCATATAATGGTGAAGGTGATGAATCTGCATATGTTGGTACTGGAAGAATGGGCGGTGGATACATAAGAACTTACAATAACTCTGGCCGCGAAACTTCGTATTTAGGAACTGGCTCCGATAATTCAGGTCAATTGCGTATCTATGATAAGCAAGGAGAAACAAGATCTTATATTGGGGACGGTTATTTACAGGCATATAACCAGTTTGGGGAAAGAACAATATTCCTTGGAACTGGAACTAATGGCGGTGGATACTTGAGAACATATAATTTTAGCGGTCAAGAAAGTATCTATGTCGGAACCGGGGCTGATAGCTCAGGGCAGATTAGAATTTATGATAATTCTGGAGAAACTGGTTCTTTCCTTGGTAGCGGCTATTTCCGGACCTACAATAAATTTGGAAAACTAACAACTTTCATTGGTAATGCTTCTGATGGAGGCGGCTACCTTAGAACAAATAATAAATTTGAGACTGAAACTGTATTTCTAGGCACAAATAATGCAAATGAGGGATTAATTAATCTGAATGATAAGTTTGGACAAAGCTTTTGGATTAGGTTAAATAAGAAAAATTAATTTTTTCATTCATTTTTTGACTTTGTGACATTGTTGTTTTAAATTTCCAATACAAAAGGAATCCGAGGGGGGGTAAATCTTTATTTACTCTTCTTCCATTTGTATAAAAAATGTATATAAAAACTATAAAACAGTTATTTACTGCAGCGATAATGCTGTCTTGCATTCTAGCACAAAACGATGGCCTCGTTATTTCTAAATACGATAATGGTGGTGTTAAGGTAGAGGGCAATTACGCTAACGGTGTTCGTAATGGCTCTTGGAATGAATATTGGGAAGAAGTATGGTGGTATGATTATGGAGAAGACGGTGAGGCAAATACAAAAGACACTTTAGAAAATAATAATCAATGGGATTCCGTTGAGGTTGTAATCCCTGATTTTAAGCCAAAGTTAAAACTACAAGGGAACTATTTAAATGGTAATAGAGACGGTACATGGACTGAATTTTATAAAGATGGGAAAAGAAAGACAGAATTAAACTATTCAAATGGAAAATTTAGTGGCTTACAATCTTATTGGAGCTCAAATGGTAATAAGGTTGAAGAAAAAAATTACATTCATGGCAAACAACAAGGTCTGTGGACTATCTATTATGAAGAGACGGGTATTAAAAAAGAAGAAACTAACTATGTGGATGGAGTCCAAGAAGGCTTATGGACCGAATGGTTTGAAGATGGTCAAAAAAGAAGAGAAAGAAATTTTGAAAACGGTGAACGAGATAGCACCTGGACAACATGGTATAAGAATGGTAATAAAAAATTCTTAGCTACCTATATAAATGGGAAACTTAATGGTAAATACATTAGATGGTATGAAGGCGGGATAATAAAAGAACTCGACGGTGATTACTTAAATAATAAAAAACATAATAAATGGATTTTCTGGGCAAAAAACGGACAAAAAACAGAAGAAATAAACTATGACAACGGTGTACATCACGGCTCACATATAAGTTGGTATGGTGATAAAAATGATCAACATAAAAGGTTTCATGTTAATTACAAAAATGGGACCAAAGATGGGGATTGGCATTATTGGTATGCTTCAGGGGTAGACTCTTTGAAATCGAACTATCTAGATGGAGAAAAAGACGGGCATTGGGTGTGGTGGAGAAAAAATGGACTTAAAGATAAAGAAGGTTTTTACAAAAAAGAAAAAAAGCACGGTGTCTGGACAATGTGGAATGATTCTTCTGGCACTGCATATCATAAACTTCATGAGGAAACATTTACTAATAATATTATCGATGGAAAAGTAACGAAATGGTATAAAGAAGGTGGCCTTGATAGACAAGGGGTTATGCGAGGTAAAGAACGAGAAGGTGAATGGACATACTGGGAAAAAGGTGGAAAAAGATGGTTAAAATTCGATTATGGAGATGGCCTAGAAAAAGTAACATTAGGTGAGATTGAAGAACGTGATGGCATCACATACAAAATTGGTAAATATGAGCCATATATAGGTATTGTAGAAGAAATTGGTGGGAAACGAGGATATAAACTTCTTGGAAGGTTTTTAGATGGTAAAAGAGATGGTAAATGGGTCCAATGGTATGATAATGGACAAGTTGAAGTTCAAGGAGAATACTACAGAGGCAAAAAACATGGTGAGTGGTCATTATGGTACAATAATGGCAAATCTAAAGAACAAGGAACATTTAGCTTTGGGAAAGTTGATAGTCTATACAAATATTGGTTTGATAATGGTCACTTAAAAGAAGAACAGCGATATAAAAAAGGTCTCGCTCATGGTAGATGGACTAAATGGTACAAAGAAGACCCTACTCTCAAATATGTTGAAAATGGAAATTGGCAATACAAAGATGGCGTTTATAAAGATGAAAGTAACGAGCTGTGGAGCTGGTGGTGGTATCTGAATGATAATAAAGAAGAAGAAGGTTATTATATTGATGGTAAAAAAGAGGGTGCATGGGTTTCTTGGTTCGAGACAGGAATTAAAAGTAGCGAAGGAACTTTTGCAAAAAATAAGAGATCTGGATTATGGCTTTACTATAATGAAGATGGCGCAGTAACGCAAGAGCTTACGTATGCCAATGATTTATTAAATGGAAGGGAAACAAAGTGGGTCATTTCTTCTTCTGATAGCTTAGGTAAGGAATACGAGAAATTTTGGAAAAATGGCGAATTAAACGGGCCTGCAACAAATTGGGTCGATGGATATAGATCAAAAATGGTTACCTATAAAGGAGAGTCAGAAACAGGGAAAGAAATTGCAAATGGCCCCTGGGTAAACTGGTATCCAAATAGTGATCAAATAATGGAACAAGGTTTCCATAAAAATAATGTCCGAGATGGTTTAACAACATATTATTATGAAAATGGAAATAAGAAAAAAGAAGGCAATCTCTCAGCTAAAATAGATAAAAAATTTACAAAACCTAAGGGTGTTTGGACATATTGGAATAAAGATGGTCAAGTTGATTTCACTTTTGACTATGGACAGGACCTCGAACATGTCAAATTCAAAGACCTAGCAAAAATAGATGAAAGCGAACTTCTTTATAAAATTGATGATAATACTACACCATTTACAGGCGTGATTGTTGATGAAAACAAGGAAGAAGAATATGAATTCTTAGGTCGCTTATTGAATGGTAAAAAAGACGGACCTTGGATAAGATGGTATGAAAGTAAAAAAGTCCCCGAAGTTGTTTTAATGCCTCTACCAGAATCTCAACCAAAAGGTACATGGAGTGGTGGAAAAGAAACTCTAGGTGCCTATAAAAATGGTAAAAAACATGGCCTATGGACAACTTATTACTCCAACCAACAAATTAAAGATATTGGTACATACGAAAATGGTGTGTACAATGGAAAATGGACCTTCTATTATGAGAATGGTGAAAAAGAAAAAGAAGGAACATTAAAAAATGGTAATGCTCATGATAAATGGATATTTTATAATGATAAAGGTAAAAAAACACAGGAAGGTGTTTTTGACGACGGTTTGAAAAATGGTAAATGGATAGCATACTTTGAAGATGGAAAGCTCACTGAAGGTGAATATAAACTTGGTAAAAAAGATGGTACGTGGACTAGTTGGTGGGATTATGACAAAACACGTAAAGAAATGCAAGGCTCATATAAAAAAGGGAAAATGGTTGATAAATGGTATTTTTATAACAATAAAGGAAACCTAAAAGAAATTAGATACTTCTCCCCTGTTTTTTAATTTTATTTATTAATATTATCTAAATAGTTTTTAATGATAATATTTTGATATATCTCTCTACATACAAAGATTCTCTTACAAAATCAGCTCTTAAAATATACATTCAGTATTTTAGCATATCCTTTATCGCTATTTTACTTAGTTTTTCCCAATTCAGCTGTGCGAATAAAAACACTATTATTTCTCAAGAGACAATCGAAATTGTCTTTGTAACCAAAAAAGATGCAAACTTATATAGTAATGTAATTGAAAAAATTGCGATCGATGAAATTCCGGCATTTGTAAAAGTAAATGCAATTGAAAAAATAATTTTATTAGATGACTCAAAAAGTGAAAAAGTCTATTATAAAACTATCTTCAATAAAAAAGAAGGTTGGGTCGATTCAATATACCTAGCGGCTATAAAAACAAAGGATAAGCGTTCCTTGGAATTAGAAACTAATGAGAATAATCAAACACCATCTATAAAATCCAAAAATAAAATTAATGAACAATCAAAAATAAAATTACCTCCAAGCAAAAAAGATAAAAAATATTATGTGCAAATCGCATCTTTTAAAAATGAGTTTAATGCAAAAAAATTATATAAAAGTATTAAGCTAAATAATATCTTCTTATCTTTAGAAAAAGTAAACACCTCTAATGGTTTATTTTATAGAATCATTACCAATAATTATGATACAAAAGAAAAAGCACTTAACACTTTGAATAAAATTAAAAAAGAAAATGCGATTCTAAGTCCTATTATTAAAGTTGGTAGCTTAAATATTAGCCCAAAAACTTCTCAACTAAAAGTTCATAGAAAAACAGGGAAAATAGGAAAAACAGAATATTATACAATTCAACTAAGTTCATTTGAAAATAAAAATACAGCCGAAAAATTTGCAAAAAAAATGACAAATTTAGGTTACCCCTCAAAAGTGACTGAAGCTTGGGTTAAAGGCAAAGCCTGGTTCCGAGTTCAGCATGGGGAATACAAAATGATTGCAGTTGCAAAGCAAGTTTCCACTAAATTGAAAAATAAATATAAATTCAACCCTTGGATTTCAAATATTTATAAATAATTCAGATTACAATTAATAAACAATAGAAAGATTAAACATATGAAATATGTATACAACTTCGGTAATGGTAAAGCAGATGGTAAGGCTGACATGAAAAATTTGCTAGGCGGTAAAGGTGCGAATTTAGCAGAAATGAACTTACTTGAGATTCCAGTTCCTCCTGGTTTTACACTTACAACTGAGGTATGTACAGAATATTATAAAAATAATAAGTCTTTCCCTGAAAGTTTAGCAAGTGAAGTAAAAGACAGCATATCTGAAGTTGAATCAATTATGGGGACCAAATTTGGAGATGCTACAAACCCCCTACTCCTTTCTGTGAGGTCAGGAGCTAGACAATCTATGCCTGGTATGATGGAAACAGTTTTAAATATTGGGCTAACTAGCAGCACAATCCCCGGACTCATTGAAAAAACAAATAATCCAAGGTTTGTATATGATGCATATCGAAGGCTTATAACAATGTATTCAGATGTTGTAATGGAAAAAGCTGCTGGGATTGAGCCTGCAGATGGGTATGGGATAAGACAAAAATTAGAACATCATTTAGATTCATATAAGACCAAAAATGGCTTAGAAGGAGACACTGATCTTGCTGAAGATGATTGGAAAAATATAATTGAAATATTTAAGGATGAAATTAAATCTTCACTTGGAGCAGAATTTCCGGATGATGCAGAAGCTCAATTATGGGGCGGAATTGAAGCAGTTTTTAAAAGCTGGAATGGCGCTAGAGCTATCAGCTACAGAAAAATAGAAAACATTCCAGAAGAATGGGGTACTGCTGTAAATGTACAGACTATGGTATTTGGCAATACGGGAGAAGAATCAGCAACTGGCGTAGCCTTTACTAGAAACCCAGCAACTGGTGAAAATATATTTTTTGGTGAATGGCTAACTAACGCTCAAGGGGAGGATGTTGTAGCTGGACTTCGCACTCCTAATCCACTTAATGAAGATACTAAAACAAATGACACAAGTCATCTCCCCTCTTTAGAGGACTCCATGCCAAAAATATATGATGAGCTATTTAAAATTAAAAATAAGCTTGAACAACATTACTCTGATATGCAAGATATAGAATTCACAATACAAGAAGGGAAGCTATGGATGCTTCAAACTAGAGTAGGCAAGCGAAATGGCGTTGCTGCAATAAAAATGGCAGTTGACATGCACCATGAAAATATGATTGATAAAAAGACAGCATTAATGAGAGTAAACCCAAATCAATTAGATGAATTACTTCATCCTGCTTTAGATAAAACAAGTGAGGATAATGCTACTAAGCTAACAAAAGGTCTCCCAGCTGGGCCAGGAGGCGCAAAAGGAAGAGTTGTTTTTACAGCAGATGACGCAGAATCTTGGAATGCTAAAGGCGAAAATGTTATTCTTGTAAGAGAAGAGACATCTCCTGAGGATGTTCATGGGATGCATGCTGCAGAAGCAATTTTAACTGCTAGAGGAGGGATGACCTCTCATGCCGCTCTCGTCGCAAGAGGATGGGGAAAATGTTGTATCGTGGGTTGTAATGAATTAAATATTTCTGTAGAGAAAAAACAACTTACGGTCGGTGATGATATAATTAAAGAGGGTGATTGGATTACTATGAATGGTACACTCGGGGTAGTTTATCTAGGACAGTTAGATTTAATTCCAGCTGATCCTGACAAAAATCTTGAGTATAAAGAATTAATGACTTGGGCAGATGAATTCAGAAAACTTAAGATAAGAACAAATGCTGAAAGTCCGGATGATGCAAAACAAGCAATTAAATTTGGAGCAGAGGGAATAGGATTGTGCAGAACAGAGCATATGTTTTTTGATGAAACAAGAATTCTTGCTATGAGGAAAATGATCCTTTCTGATAATGATGATGATCGACGAGAAGCTGTAATGGGTCTTCTCCCTTTCCAAAAGGAAGATTTCAAAGAGACTCTTAGGGCAATGGAGGGGAAACCAGTAACCATCAGATTACTGGACCCACCGCTTCACGAGTTCATTACTTTAGAAGATGATCAAATCAATGACCTCGCCAAAAATATTGGTATAGATAGTTCAATAGTTAGCCAACGAATAGCAAGTCTCCATGAGTTAAATCCAATGCTAGGGCACCGTGGGTGTAGACTTGGAATTGCATATCCTGAAATAACGGAGATGCAAGCAAGTGCAATATTAGAAGCAACTGCTGAATTAATTAAAGATGGCTTAAATGTTTTTCCAGAGATAATGATACCTTTAGTTGGGACTGTAACAGAATATATTGATCAAGAAAAAATTGTTCGAGAAGTAGCTAAAAAAGTAGAAGAGAAATATAGTATTAAACTAAACTACTTAGTTGGAACAATGATTGAATTACCAAGAGCATGCCTAACTGCAGATGAAATTGCAAAACATGCAGAATTTTTTAGCTTTGGGACAAATGATTTAACACAAACTACTTATGGGTTTAGTAGAGATGATATTGGCTCGTTTTTACCACAATACTTAGATCGTAATATACTTCCAGGTGATCCTTTCCAAAGTTTAGATGTAAAGGGAGTTGGTAAACTAGTAACTATGGCAGTTGAATACGGTAGAAAAGTAAATCCTTCAATTAAAATAGGAATATGTGGTGAGCATGGAGGAGATCCTAATTCAATACACTTCTGTAGAAACAATGGATTGGATTATGTTAGTTGTTCTCCTTACAGAGTACCTATCGCGAGATTATCAGCAGCTCAAGCTGAATTAGTTTAGATTAATAAAAAAAGCCCTGAATATTTCATCAGGGCTTTTGAAAAAATATATTAGACAACTATATTATTCAATCATTTCTCCACCACCCATCATATCAGCTAAATTAAACGCACCTTCTTTCTCCATTTCTTTAGCTTGAGAGACAATTATCTTTCTAGCATCATCAACTTCTCTTTTAGGCTTTGGCCCTTCTACAGGCTCATACATAGCTTGTTTCTTTTGAGGCAAGTTACCAATAACTCTATCAACTATTTCTTGGTCAATACCTTTCATAGCCATGGATAGCGCATCTAACTCAACACTATTACAAAGATCTCTTAAAATCCCATCAGGGAAATTATCAAGAATATCTTCGAATGTTAAGACAAGCATTTTTACATCTTTATATAACTCTGGGTTCTCATTTTGAAGAGTTTGCATGTATCTCTCAGCTTCATCAGCATCCATTTCACCTATTAAATCTGCTATTTCTTTAGCACCGCCTCTTGAAAATTCTACTGGCTTTGGTAAATATGAAGCTTTTTCTTTTAGCTTACCCGCTACTTCAACGATCGCCTCTAAAGGCACATCTTGTAAACTACCGAGTTCTATTAAAACCTTACCTTTCTCTTCAGGTTTCATGCGCTCTAAAATTGACATTCTTTTTGATGAATCTAACTGAGCTAGTGCAATAGCAATAACTGGGACATCTTCATTTGCTAATAAAGCAATAAGCTGTTCATCTGTCATTTGAGATAAAAACTCAAATGGTTTAATTGGACCTTCATCTTCTTCACCATCGCCCTCTTCGGAAAACTGTTCACTCAAGAAGCCAAAATAAAATTCTTCCATTATACGTCTTTTAAGTGTAAATGAAACACTATCCATCTCGCGAATAGTCGCACGAATCTTCCTTACCTCTGTGCGAGTTAATCCTTTAATAAGAGACATCGCAAGACTCTCTCCTAAAACTGAGAAAAGAATCGCAACTTTATGAAGCCCTGAAAGGCGGTTATAATCTGTAATCATATCTTAACCTCTAATCCTTACTTATCTTTCTCTTCAGTGTCTCCACTGTCTGAATCGGAAGCTGCTTCCTCCTCAGGTTCTGCTGGAGGTGGCGTAGGCTCTGGTTGTTCCAACCACTCCTTAACAATCGTAGTTGTCCTATCTGGCTGACCAACACTCATTGATACTACAGATTTCCGAATATCATTTATTTCACTACGAACTACATCAGGATCATCATCGCTAGATGGAAGAGCGCTTTCTTTTGGAGAATTACTTTCAGTCGAATTATTATCTACTTCTGATTGAGCAGACTGCTCAGGCTGAGGTGCAGGTGGCGTAACTACAGGCTCCTCAGACTGAGGCCTTGATGCTGGTTCTTGATTTTTTTGAGGTTCCTCAGATTTTTTCTCTTTATTCGCAGGCCCTCTTTTTCTCCTTCTAGGTTTGCGCGGAGGCGGAGGCATCATCCAAGGAGGAACAGGTGCCTGCCTATTATTATTTCGGAGAAGAATAAAAACTAAAGCTGCTATTAAAAAGAAAACAATGACACCAAGAACAATTAAAATGATAAAAGTATTTCCACTTTCTTTTTCCATATCTTGATGCAATCTATCTAATTCTTCTTGAACGCTGTCAAGTTCACGGATTTTATCCGCTATTTCTTTTTCTCTTTCTTCTTTTTGCCTCTCTCTATCTTCCATTTCTTCTTGAATTTTACGCTTTGACACAACTTCTTCATCTTTTGATTTTGAGGTTACAGCTACTTGAAGTGACTTTGCTAATTCATCTAATTCTGAACTAAGGCTAACATACCTGAGAGAATCAATACGCTCTTGCTTGCTAACAGCTTTAAGGCTGTCTCGCTTTTCAGCGCTTTTTAACATAGCTTTGAGAGCAACTATTTCATCATTTAGCTTCTTTAGTTTTAAAGAGTCTCTCAACAGCATGTCCTTTTTCTCTTGAGCATAAGCCCTTTCTTTAGCTTGTTGTTCTAACTGAGAAATTTGGCCTTCGAAAAACTTCCTATCGTCTTCTCTTCTAGCAGATTCCTCTTCTCGATATCTAGTAAGTTCATCTTTCCATGTAGCATCTTGAGTGTTTTCTTCTATCTCTCTTTTTTGTTCAAGTAATTCAATTTTTTCAGCAATACTTTTTAACATTATTTGTTCGGCTGAACGCTGATCTCTCTTTTCCCTAAAACTTGCAGTCATGATAGTTAGTTTATCACCACGATTTCTATCAAATTTTGCAGCAGCCATAGTTAATTGACGTATATTTTCGATTAGCTCAGGAGCTGCACCTTCTTGGAGAATTAAGCTTATATACATTTTTTTAATTTCAGCCCTAGAAGGTTTTGTTCTAGATAAAATTTTATCAACTTTAGGTTCATTTGAATCAAGATCAGCCGAAGAAACCTCAATAGGTTTTTTAGTCTTTGCTGATATGACAGGAGGTTTGGGTTCTTCAACTTTCTTAGAAGATTTATTAGATTTAGTAAAGTCCATTTCAAATCCAGGTATCGGCAAACCAACTGAATAGCTAGATTTACTAGATTCCTCTTCTGATTCAATAGTCTGCTGGATACTGGATAGTGATTCTTCTACATCATTTTGTTCAATTAAATCATCTCCTGATGGTCCCCTTGAGTCTCTTTTTGATAAAACAGTGATCTGCTCTTCAACTTCATCACTTATTTCTAGATCAATATCAACATTAATGACATATTTATTATTGTCAATAATTTTTGATAATGCGTCCTTAACTCTTTCTCTAATGTTGTTTTCAACCATAAGCTTTTGAGCTAGATAGCCCGAACCTTGGCCAATTAGAATACCAGCGATTAATAGTACCGCTAATTTCTTTTTAATATTTAAAACTATTTTTATCATGAAATACTCCTCGGTATGTATTTAATCTTCATAGCTTGTTGCTGACCGCCCCTTACCATGATGTGGCGGATTTAAAAAAGTAATTTGAATTCTTCTGTTTTTAGATTTCATTCTTTCATTCATATTAAGACCCAAGACAGTTGGCATCTCTTTACCATCCTTAGTTAATACTGGGTCTTTCCAGGTTAATGTTAATGGGTTCCACATAGGATTTTGTTTTTTTACGCTATCTAACCCATGAGGCGCCCACGGACCATAACCAGCTGCTAATAATCTTGGAGCTGGTACTCCTTTATCAATCATATACCTAACAACACTCGCTCCTCTAGCTGCTGATAATTCCCAGTTAGTAGCAAAGTTTTTTCTCCATTTCTTAGGCATCCTATCAGAATCAGAATGTCCAGCTACCTCAACCTGGAATGGGCTAGCTTGAATTTTTGGAATAATTTCTTCATCTAGAAGTCCTTTTAATTCTTCTTTCATTGAAGCTTTACCAATAGGGAATGCATAATCACCTTTAATATTTACAATCAAACCTTTTGAGCTAGTTTGTATATCGATAGGCGGATCACCTTTTGGGTTTTCTTTCTTCATTTCTTCTATTGTCTCTTCCATCTCTTTTTTCATTGCAGCTAAATTTTTAATTGGTTCAAACTCCCCCTCTTCTTCTGCTTTACCGGAAGATTTAATTTTACTACCAAGCGACTTCCCTTCTGAATTTGACATTTCTTGCAACTTTACAGGATCCATTGTAGAAATAGCAGCTAATAAAACGAAAAACGCAAACAAAAGGGTCATCATATCTGCGAAAGTTCCAAACCATCCTGGAAGCCCCTCTTCAACGGAGTTAGCCCCATCTTCAAAACCTTTATTATATCCTTTTTTAAATTCTGCGCCAGCCATAAATAAGCCCTAGCCCTCTGTCTTCCATTCTCCTGGAGGAATAAATGAGTTTAGCTTTTCTCTTACAATGAGTGGGTGTTTTTTCTGGTGAATCAATCTAGCCGCTTCTACTAAAAGAGCCGCTGACATTGATGTTTGAGTTGTTTTATTACCCATTTTATCAGCCATAGGAAGAAAAAATAAATTAGCAAACACAGCGCCATAAAGAGTAGTAATTAGAGCAGCTGCCATACCACCACCAAGGTTATCTGCTCCACCTTCACCACCAAAACCAGCTAACATAAGAACCAGACCAATAAGAGTACCTACCATACCCCATGCTGGTGCTAGATCACCCATAGATTTTAACATTGACTTTTGGACATTCTCTCTTTTTTCCCTGTATTCAATTCTAGTCTCCATGATTTCAGTTATTTCATCAAGAGAATAACCATCAACAACCATTTGCACACCATCTTTAAAAAAATAATTTCTAATGCCATCAACTGCTTTTTCTAAATCAGCAGCGCCTTTTCTGCCAACATCAGCAACGTCAACTGCTTCATCGACTAAGGGCCCCATTTTATCATCAGCGGGTTTTAATACTGCGCCGATTGCCTTACCTAGCGCAACAACGTGCGGCATAGGGAACGCAACAAATATTGATGCAATCATACCCCCAAAAACGATTCCAAAACTTGGCGCAGATAAAAAATTACCGAACCCCCCTGCTGAGCCCTCAACAAATAGAGCATAAGCAATACTACCAATCATAGCAGCAAGACCTAGAATAACACCAACAATTAATGCAATATCCATAAATTACTCCTCAAACAAATTTGCTTCTTTGAGACGATTCTCGTGAAGCGCTTTTAATATATTTCTAACATCATCGTACTCAGGGTCGAGCCTGAGTGCAAGATTCCAATTAATGGTGGCCCTTTGAACATCACCTAACTTGTAATATATAGAACCACGCCTAGCGTAAGCTAAAGCTAAATCAGGCTTCAGTTCCAATGATAAATCAACTTCCTTTAAAGCTTCACGGAAATCTCCAGCATAAAAATAACGCAGACTCCTTGAAAGGTGCCTCATTGCCTCATTCATATTTTTTTCTGCAACATTTTTACCAAGCTTCAACTGCTTTAAAGAATCAACAAGAAATTGAGATTCCTGTTCAAGAGCAGATAGCTGAACCATTAGATTCCGCATTTCATTATTCATCATCAACATTGAATCCCTTAGCGATAGCACTGTATAGTCAGCCATTGCAATTGTAGAATCCATGTAAGCAGGCACTGAACCATCTCTAGGGCTTAATACACCCCCACTCATTAATGGTTGACTAGAAGGGCCACTAGAAGTAGACCTTGAACTACTTCCAGTTCTTGGTACTGCCATATCAAACCCGATAGTAAATGCGGGATGACCGGTCCAGTAACGCGTTTTCCAACTAGGTAAACGCTCTATGTGGGCGAACCCAAGGTTCAGGCGGTAATCCGAGGTAAGGGGGATGCGGAGTCCCACATTGACACCTGTTCCATCGAATTCACCCACAATATCCATTCCACCAGTTCTACCGAAGTAGGGTGTTTTCAATAAGAATCCAACAAAGACACCCGCATTTGCCGTTTGTATTGAATCACTTATTACTTTGACACTATCCATTGGTCCAAGGCCTCCCGTACCAAAGCCCATGAAAGTGCTCATCTTATAATCACCTAAGTCTTTCTCACTTGCCAACACAAGGAAGAAAGATAAAAGGTCAGTATTTAAACTTAATACTTGTTCATCCTCTTGATTGTTTTGAAAAACAATATCTTGCAAACCTGCAGATAAAGAAATATCATTATAAACAAAAATTCTTTGTTGAAAATGAAAACCAAATTCCACTTGGGGAGAATATTGAGAATCACCAATAAGATCTAAGGCTGTTGTATCTCCGCCTTGGACAGCAGAAAACCCAGCAGCAAACCCCTTCCCGAATTCCATATCAAAGTAAACACCTTTCGCAGTATTTATTGGATCAAAATTATGTAGTTCTACTCCAAATCCAGTTCTAAAAATATAAGGGGCCTTCTTGATACTAGATGTTGGAATTCGCATCATTAATCCCGGGCGAGTATAAGCTACTCGAGCAGATGCAAATAAAACACTTGATACAATAACTAATATAATTACAATATTTTTTTTGCTATACATCTGATCTTATATATTTTGTATTTCTTGTTCTGCAAATATTTTAAACTCACTTTCAGGATAAAAATCAACTAAGGTTTGAAATACCCTCTGTGCTTTATCATTCATCCCAATATCCCTATAAATAATTCCTTTTTTGAAAAGAATTAATTCAGAATAATTATCATCATTAAATGATGATAAACTTTCTAAACAACTCAGAGCCCGTTTATATCGTCCAACTTTTTCATATGAATCAGCTAGGAAAAACAATGCCTTACTCGTGCTCCTTATTTCTTTTTTATCTAAGGGCAAGGAGCTAAGAGATTCTATACATTTATCATATTGCTCATTGTTATAATATATAACACCCTCAGTGTAAATATCATTATTGAATTCTTTCAATACTATTTTATGTATAGGATTCTCACTTTGAGGCTCAACTACCTCAATTAATCCGGTTGTTTCTGATATAATTGTAGATGGAATTAAAGAATTTGTTTCTGGCTTAACTAAATCAGCTTCAATTGATTTCGCATCTAAAATTTCAATATTTAATCTTTGTTTTAAACTAACAATTTGATTTCTCAAATTAGAGTTTTCAATTTCTAACTTATCTAATTTTGATTCAAACTCTTTCTCAATAACTGTAACCTGATCAGTAATCCTATCAATAGTTGAAATCAAATCGGAGGTTGTTGCCATGTAAATAGATCCAGTGTTTTTTCTCTGGATGAGGCGATTAGATTTCTCAATAGAAGTGTTGCCAATTAACCCGCTTGAATTAGTTGTTTCATTTTCTGATTTAATTACAACCCCCATATCTAAGAAAAAAGTGTCTCCATTAGTATTCTGACAAAAAACACCAGAAAATAAACAAATTAAAATAATATATAAATACCTATACATATTTAAAGATCTACTGATATTCTTCCCAATCAATTACATAAGAGTAACCAATAAATGAACCAAAGTCTTGTGGAACATATAATTCAAATCTCCCAAGAGCTCCAGGTAATAAACTAGCGTCAGAAACAATACCACTATCAAAAGTGTTATAAGAACCCTGAATGAAGGTCGTTAAAGTTCGGGTCTCCCCGCTCCAATTTTTTCTGAACACGAAATCCATTTTAACAAAATCTGCTCTGCGACCACCTATGTTCTTAATCTCACCATTAAAAACAACATTTCCCTGGCTATCTTTCTTTTCAGAAATATTACCCATAAGAACGCAATTAGCAGAAAATTTTTCTCCAGCATCCCTGCTAGAAACGCTTGATGAAGTATATTTAGGAACTGTTAATTTTGGCATAGGAGGAGGTGCATAGCTTTCTCGAATCTGCTCAGGAACATATTCTTGCTGATCCTCTGTAATGACATTATCAACAATTCGTACTACCTCATCTCTTTTAATAATTAAATAGCCTACCAACGTTTCTACCTTTAAAGACTTATCATCTTGGTAAACAATTTTGCCAAAAACAGTACTGCCATTTTTTAAAATAATTTCTTTAGAGTAGATAGTTAATGGGTTAATCCACATTTTACTCAAAGCTTTTAAGTCATCCATTTCACGACTTAAGTGTTTGAATTCAGCAGTTAATTTTTTTATTTCAAAGTTTAATTCATTTAAAATGAAATCATTGGATGCTCCGCCACTGGAAGCAGCAGTTTGGGGTACGGGGACAGGTGTAGAAGCCAGCTGAGGTGTATTTGCTTCTGTAGCTGGATTAACTATATTGGTAACTACTCCAGACGCAGCACTAGAAGAACCTATTTTTACTTCTAAATTATCAATATTTGCTTCTACATTGATTGACTCTTCATGAATAACTTCTTTTTTCTGGATAACCTGAAGAGTGTACTTCCCCGCTAAGACTCTTTTTAGTTCAAAAGAATCTTTCCTATCAGTTTTATCATCGTAATCTTTTACGCCATCGATGAGTTTAACCTGTACCTTGCCATCAGCGCCTTCAACAACACCTTCAACAGTATACTTATCTGCAGCCAAAGACACAGAGTGTCCAAAAAGCAACAGAACATACAGCGAGCATACAACTCGCCTAATAAAGCTCAATTGTGATCTCATTTCTTACCTCGGATATTTTAAGTCACTAAGCATCTTACAATGCAGAGTGGGAGCAATTTTACTTAATAATCAATCACGTGTCAAGAAATTATAAATTATTAATATATTGTCAGTTTAATAGAAGAAGTGGATATAATTTTATTTCCAAAATGAATCTAATTTATTTTTTCGATTTTTTGCTTTTTTATAGTTTTCTTCTACTTCAGATTTAATATTTTCATCTAATTCTAAAGATAAAGATTTTTCATAAGATTCAAGTATAAGATCAAATTCAGTATCACCTAATTTTGTATATGAAACAGCAATCCAATAAAAGGGTTCGCCCTGTTTTGGATAGATAGAAGATGCTCTTGATAGCTTTTCAATAGCATCCCAAATACCATTTTTATTACCCTTTTTTATTAGCAACCTCCCTTCAGCTACCATTAACCCATATTGAGAATCTTTATTTTCTTCATTAATTGATATAGATTTTTCAAAATGTTTAACAGCCAAAGATAATTCGTTACTATCAAGATAATTCTTAGCAACATTATTATTTGCAATAACTATTGCCTCATTAATACTTTGATTGTTTTTATCTATCGATAATAAAGAGTCTTCAATTGCAATTAATGCATTAGGGTCTTCTAAACTTAATCTTTTATAATTTGTGCCCGCACAACTCAATAATTGTAAAACTATAATTGTTAAAAAAACGATGCCCGGCTCAATATATTTTTTCATTTCACCTTAACCATATATACGTTACAGCAGCATTTTTTCTGCCAAAATCAATATCATTAGGTTGATCACAATCACTCCTCATATTAACAGCTTTTTTATTAAACATATCATAATCCTCACCATAAATAACCTCTTTAAATCTTCCTTCTTGCTCATTGCACCACCTTCTTACAGTCTCACGCAACCTCCCAGAACCATGCCCTGTAATAACTTTAATAGCTTTCGTTTTATTCTCAAAAGAACACTGGCTGACTGTTATTTCTAAAAGGGTCATTGCTTCATCGGGAGAATTCCCACTGTGGCCAATATCCAAAATTTTTAAATATTCCTGCTTCATAGTGGATAAATTTTAATATGTTCTATGTAACTATTTAACCTATTTATTTAATTACATTATGAAAAAAATAATATTAGGCCGGACGAACCAAAAAGTGTCAATAATAAGCCTTGGCGCATGGTCGCATGGTAAGCAGAATACTAGTGGTGGGTCAAATATTGGTTGGTCTAATCAAACCGATCAAGACTCAAAGAATGCATTATTAAAATCATATTCTTTGGGAATGAACCATTGGGATACAGCTGATGTATATGGAGAGGGCCATTCAGAAAAAATTATAGGTTCTACGTGGAATGAAATTTCAAGAAAAGAAATATTTCTTGCCACAAAAGTAGGTTGGGATAAAGGCGCACATAAAAACTGGTATGATCCCAATTATATGAAGTTAAAAATGGAACAATCATTAAAGAATCTTAAAACAGAATATGTTGACCTTCTTTATTTACATCATTGCAATTTTGGTAAAAATGATGAATATCTTGATGGGGCGATAGAGCAAATATCTAGATTCAAAGATGAAGGGAAAACACGTTTTATAGGTCTTTCTGATTGGTCAGCAAAACGAATTATGAAATTTATTAATTATGTAGACCCAGATGTAGTACAACCATTATATAATGTGAATGATATTGAATACGAATTATCAGGTTTAAAAAACTATGTAAAGATAAATGATCTTGGTGTTTGTTTTTTTTCACCGATTAAACATGGTATACTTACAGGTAAATACGATACAATCCCTGATTTTCCAAAAGGTGATTTCAGAAAAACTGTTAAAGAGTTCAAAAATATTGACTTTATAAAAAAAATGAAAATTAATCGAAAAAAAATTGAAGCTAAATTCCCACACATTAAAAATGAAGCCATAATGCATGCTTTAATTGGAGCAATCCTCTACGATAACCCCACTGGCTGTGCTCTTTTAGGTCAGAGAAATGAAGATCAAGCCGTATCAGCAGGAAAACTAGGTAAAGAGATGAGTAGGGAAGATGCTATTTGGGTCTTGTCATTATATAGGGGTTAAAATTGAGTTTTTTTGAAAAACTAGAGACGTTTGCTTATAGAAATATTGTCGTACCACTACAAGGCAGGACAACATTTGATTTTGTTGGCGAGCACTATAGTAAAGGGATGAAAGTTCTAGATTTTGGTTGCGGTACTGGTTCAAATTCAAAATTATTTCATTCAGAGGATTATATTGGCTCTGAGGTAGACATCAGCAGGGTAGAAAGTTCTAGAGAAAAATATCCAAAATATAAATTTGAAAAAATTCCAATAATAAATTCTTCTAAAAACTTGCTGCCTTGGGAAGATAATTCATTTGATATGATATTTGTTTCATTATGTCTTCATCATATTAATACAAAGTCTTGCAAACTTATTTTCAAAGAGTTTCGAAGAGTGTTAAAAAATGATGGTAAAATACTAGGAATAGAACCAGCATTAATTGATGGGAAATATTTTTCCAATATTTTAATGAATATTCTTGACGCTGGAGATTATATACTGCCACTTGATAAATACAAAAATATGTATCGAAGTGAATCATTTAAAACAAATCATATTAATATAGTAAAAACATTTGGATATAATCTTTGGCAATATAGCTCAGTAGTAGTAGGCGATAAATCAACTGAATTCAAGAATGATAAAACATCTATTAGGAAAATCACTAAACCAATTCATTTATTAGGACTATACGGGAAATGGCTAGTTTTAATATTTGTTATTTATACTACGATTGACTTTTTAATCAACATGTTCGGTAGCGTGTAATGAAAAAGCAGGAATAGCGGCATCAAATATTTCTTCTGAATTCAGTTTCATTTGATATGCTCCACTCATCATCCCAAATGGTGTTTTTAAAGGGCAAAAACTGGAGTACCCAAACCTTTCATTAGGTTTAATTAGTGGTTGTAGACCAATTACACCAGGACCACGGACCTCTTCAACATTACCGTCCCCATCTTGAATATGCCAATATCTAGATAGCAATTGCACCTCGAAATCGTTATTATTTTTTATTTCAACATCATAAGAAAACAAAAAAATAGAATTCTCTGGTGATGATCTGTCTTTAACAAAACGAGAAATTGCTTTAATTTTAATATTATTGTTTTTTATAGACATAAATTCAATAGTGTTAAATTAAGACAAGAAATTTTTATTATGACTGAAAACAAAAGTTTATTATCAACTATTTTAATAATCATTGTTGTTGGACTTTGTTTCTACTGGTTTCGTCAAGTAGGTCCTGGTGATGTAGGGTCCCCTGATATTTCAAAAACTGATATTTTAGAGCACATAAAGTTTTTGTCTGATGATAAAAGAGCAGGTAGATACCCTGGGACTAGACAATCAAGAGATGTTATTGCATATTTAATAAATCAATTAAAAACATACGGTGTTCAACCAGCTGGTGAGAGTGGTTCTTTTAAACAAACGTTCAGCATTCTTGACAGTGTCAAAATTGGAAAAAATAATTCATTAAAATTAAATGACAGACCTCTAAGGTTAGAAGAAGATTATATCCCTCTCTGGTTTTCAGGAAATGCAAGTTTATCAAGCCAGATTATTTTTGCAGGGTATGGTATAAATATGATTACCGACTCTTTGGTATGGAATGATTATAAAGGCCTTGATGTAGATGGTAAATGGGTTATGGTGATGCGACATAGCCCAGAAAGAGAGAACCCCCATAGCCCCTTTGCTCCACATTCTGATTTGCATAAAAAAATGATTGAAGCTAGAGATCGTGGAGCAGCTGGAATTATTTTTATTTCTCAAGTTGAAGATTCAACTTTAATACCATTTAAGTATATACCTGGCTACTCAAAAGCTGGTATTCCTGCAATTCATATCTCTAATGATATTGCCGATGGCATTTTAAAGACCGTCGGAAGCTCAAGATCAATAATTCAAAATAAAATGGGAAGAAATTTAAAGCCTGAAACATTACGCATCCCAGAAATCATAATATCAGCAAATGTAGAGTTAAAAGATATTTATTCAAGAGCCGCCAACGTAGTTGGAAAAGTTATAAGTAGAAATCATAAATATCGTGATGAATTCATTGCTATTGGTGCTCACTTCGATCACCTGGGATATGGCGGTCCTGGTTCTGGATCACTTAAACCTGATACTAGCGCAATACATAATGGTGCAAATGATAATGCTTCTGGAACCGCTGGGTTGCTTGAGCTTGCGCACAAGCTTCAATCAAATAGACAATTGCTAAAAAGAAGTATTCTTCTAATCGCTTTTGATGCTGAAGAAAAAGGTTTATTGGGGTCTAAATATTTTGTTCAAAACCCAACGATAGAAAAAAGTAATATAGTAACAATGATAAATATGGACATGATTGGAAAAATGCAAGACTCTACTTTAACCATAGGTGGCGTTGGCACTTCTCCAATGTTCGAACCAATGCTCGACTCTCTTTCAAAAGATTCAGGGTTGAAATTTGAATTTAATCAAGCAGGATATGGACCAAGTGATCATGCAAGTTTTTACTCAGAAAATATTCCTGTTCTTTTCTTTTTTACCGGAGATTTTGAAAGCTACTATCACTTACCTGAGGACGATTGGCAGACTATAAACACACAAGGTGAAAAACAAATCCTTGATGTCATATATGATCTAACAATTAAAATTAGCAGAGAAAATTCAAAACCAATATTTACCTTGTCTGGCCCCAAAAAGCAAAAAGTCCAAAAAATTAATCAAAAAGTAAAATTAGGAATCATACCCCATTATGGTGGCACAGTCCAAGGCCTTAAAGTAGATAAAATTTATGACCCTAATGGACCAGCAGCAAAAGCAGGTATAAAACCAGGTGATATAATTAAATCAATAAACAAAAAACCTGTTAATGATATTTATGAGTATATGAAGAGGATAGAATCAATAAAAAAGGGTGAATCTATTAATGTAGATATAAAAAGAGACGAAAAGATAATTATGCTTACTGTGAGATTTTAGGGAAAGACACTAATTCCGCTTTGACTGAGCATCTCTAAGAGCATCTAAAGTATTCCCCCCAAGCCTCCCATCTATTTCTAGATCATAGCCATTCGCATTTAAAACTTTTTGCAAATCACTAACAGATCTATTATCTAATGGATCAAAGTTTTCAATAACATAGTTTAATCTATTTTCAACATCTGAATGAAGATAACTACATCTTTCTCTAATTTTTTCGGTGAGGCCAAGTACTGCCATAACATAATTATCAGAATGATTATAAGCCCAAACTGATTTCCATATATCTCCACCCTTGGAATAATCACTGCTGCCAGGAACGTACCCGTTTTTTACTAAATAGTTAGCTATGCTGCCTAAAACATCTGGCCAGTCATGTGGCCTTCTGACACCATCATTGTCAAAATCTACTGAATACCTATTAAAACTAGATGGGATAAACTGGCCAAAGCCAAAAGCGCCAGCATAGGAGCCTTCGATACTTTGAGGATTCACATCGTCTTTATAACAATACTCTAGATAGGAAGCTAGCTCTTTGGATGCCCATTTAGCCCTCTTTGGCATTTCATGAATTTGAGTGTAAAGTGAATTAAAAACAGTGAATCCTTTATAATGCTTACCATAATTACTCTCAATCCCAGCGATACTTAAAATAATAAAAGGGTCTACATTGTATTTTTCTGCTACCTGCATAATTAAAACTTTATTTTCACTATAAAATTTTACCCCGGCAACAATTCGAGATTCTTTAATAAATAATTTTTTATACTGCTCCCACGATTTTTTTTCATAAGGTTTAGCAAAACGCTCTGGTATTTCCATGTGCTTTTCGATTGAAGAACTTTTAAAAACATCATTTAAAAAAGAAATGGGGACATCTTTTTTATTTATTTTATCTAGAACGAGTTGGTAGGCTAGGTCGTCAGATATATCTTTTTCTGCGAAAATTATATTTGTAATAATAAGTGTTAAAAGAACTTTTTTTATCATCTCTTATTTTACGTAAAGAAGTTTAATGCTGTTATCAATATTTTCTGATTTTAATCTACAAAAATAAATTCCGGTACTTAAATCATGCCCAAAATCATTTTTCCCATCCCAAACTATGGTGTTTAACCCTCTAGTATAATATTGATTTTTAAATGTTCGAATTGTCTCTCCTAAAATATTAACAATAGCTAAATTAACTTGGCTTACATCTGCAAGCGAAAAAACAATTTTTACATGTGAATTAAATGGGTTGGGGAAAGCAGAATGTAGAGAAAATGTAGAAGGATAGTTTTCATCATCTGATAAATTTAATTCTTCAAAAATGCTATTTAAATATCCAGGCGTTCCATTACCCTCAGAAAAGCTCCATGATGTGCCATATTCATTTAAAGAATCTGGATGAATCAGTTCAAGTGTTGGTCCATTCCCGTCAGGTTCGGTAGGCCAGGGATAAGCATCATCATACTCAACCCTATCAATTAACCGATCTGAAAAATCATATAAACTAATTTCCTCCCCTCCGCCACTTAATCCAAAATTAAATGGACCATATAGATTTTGCACATATGGGAAAAGATCAGAAAACGACATAGTATCCTGAGCTAAAATAATATAATCACCTGGTTCAATACTTGAGTATGCTGGGAATGTGAATCTATGTTCTGGGTCTTCATCGATGAAATACCACCCATCAAGATCAACTGACTCACCCCCATTATTAAAAATTTCAATCCAATCGCCAGTATTAAATAAATCGGAACTGTGATAATTAATCTCATTTATTACTAAATCAATTGTATCTCCACCTAAGGAAGAAGTAAAAAATGCGGTCAGATTAAAATCTTCGTAAACTTGAACATTCATTGATGCGCCAGAATCAGGATATTGTGGCCAACCTACAAAAATAAAGCCACTATCAGGAATTGCTTTTACACTTATTGGAATATCTTCATAATATTCTCCGAACCAAGGATAACTATCAGGGATTATAGTATTAATTTGAATACTACCTCCACTAGTAGAATAAAACCTTGATTGAACCAAATTTGATAAATCAAAGAATGAGTCCAAATAATTTCTCATGTACTCTGGTCTGTTTTCTGCAAAAGTTCTTATAACTTGGACATGATAATCCCAATCAATTGCTGAATCAGGCCATTTATTCTGGTGGTCAGGTATTACATCTTGAATATTTAAGGCCATACTATCTAACCTATTAATCATATAGTCAGATTGAAAAATCGAATTAAACCTATCACAAAAAATATTTATAAATCTTCTCTGATAACTACTGTTCTCAAGTAATTTTCTGAAAAGAAAAGTAGACCATGGTGGGTTTGGCCAGTTCGGCCCATCCGCTTCAACTGCAAACTCTAAGGTATTAAAATTATAACCACCACCCATCCAAGGAACGCCAAAACCAAAATCAGTATCATATAAGATCCATCTCCACTTACCATCATCTAACTGCGGTCTCCAATATTTAATATTATTACCTGGCCAATCTCTATTGTCAATAAATATTTGTGCAACATTGTAATCTATATGATTATCAATATCAATCCATTTTGATAGAGAATCAAAGACAGCAGGATCTGTCATATCAGACTGACTTACATAATTAATTAACTCATCATAATTATTAGTCGTCCCTTGGTTTGCAGTTTGTACTTCAATTAAATCTATTTCATCTAGATCAACAGGATGATGAGAACCGATAAAGTGCTCATTGACTTTTTCTCTTAAATTATATAATCCCCAAAATTCGCTATTTAAATAAACTAAAAATGGGCGATACGCTTGAATATCAAGGTCAATATCCTTAAATAATCCAGTGGTAAATCCATCTCTAAGCATTGTAAAATTCCAATCATTACCAGAGTTTCGAAGTACTAATGACTGAAAAGAATCAATTTGTAGATCAGGGAAAAATTGAAAATTAAATTCTGTATTCCCATACTCTCCTCTTGCAAAAAGAGATAGTGACTTTTGAGCTTGTCCTCTACTCCAACCACCAAAAATTTTTACTCCTCCTGAAGAAGAAAAATAAGTGCCATCATTCTCTAGTAATTCAAAAAAAATAGGTTTTTCCCAATCTTCCCAAAAATTCGCACCAAAATGTGGATAATCTAGAGATGCATTAGGCCCCATTTCATATATGCCAGTATTATAATCGAAAAAATTATCAGGGTCTGTTGATAAAAAGATTGTTGGGAAATTGTTATCCCCGCCTTCTAAAATAAATGTACTAGTTTTAGTGGGTGATTTAATCCACCCATATTTAAAACTAGCGGCTCTCAATACTCTATTACCTTGAATCGATATCGGATTATTAGTATACAAAAGTGAATTCGTAGTCGGTTCAGAACCATCTAATGTATAATAAATAGAAACATTCTCATCTGGTGTGTCTATCAAAACAGGCAGTATAGGCACATTATAAAAACCAGATTCTTGTGAAAATGTAATATCTGCTAAAATTCCCAATACTGATTCTTCACCATTTGTTTCGTTTGGGGTAGGGCCTAAAAATAGTCCAAAGTTTTCACCATTATTTATTCTGCCAATTGATACATCAGATTGAAGAATCCCAGTGTAAATAGAATCAACTAAAACGCCATCAGAATCTGTAATTAAAATAGTTTCTCCGTTCGAACTAATTTTAAAATTTGAGTGGAGAATTGATAGGGGCAAGTCTATTTCTTCAGCAATATTTAAAGAACTCCCTGATTGAGAATCCCTACCTAAAGTAAGAAAGGGGATGCATGATAAATCCGAAGAACTAAAATTAAAATTATGAACTTGGATTGCTAATACATTTTGTCCTTCACTAACCCAAGTTATAGTTGAATCAATCCAAAAAAGTGAAGGGTTCCCTCCGTTTATCATCTCAGCTTCTCTCCATGTCACTGAGCCTTGATTAAATGCTGGCGGATTACCTACAATATTATCCCTAGCAATCTCTTGTCCATTTAAATAGGCAACAAATCCATCATCATAATCAATATGAAATGCTATTTTTTTTATTTGATCAAAATTGAAAATTGAAAATGGCTTTACCAAATATATTGACATTGTATTTGGGATTTCTGTGTTATCGTCATCATCCCCATAACCAAAACCACTAGCTCCTATATTCCAATTATTAGCACTAAAATCTATTTGATTCCAGTTTGATGGTGGCTCCTCAGTCGCTACAAAGTAATACCAAGGATCTCCTAGATCAATAATTGTCTCCCACTCTGATATCACATCGGTGCGATCTTTGTCAGAGGCCATTATCATAAGAAAACCTTCTGATTCTAAAATTATATTGGGTATCCGCCATTTGTACAAGTCATCAATATCATCAGACAAACCCCAATCATTTAAAGATATACTATTTGATGTAGGGTTGTAAATCTCAATCCAGTCAGGATTGTCTCCATCTTCATCGTAATAACTACCTTGATTTGAGGATACTATTTCATTTAATTGTATGTTTTGAGGTAAAGCAAAAGAAAAAAAAATTAATAAAAAAAATAGTTTTTTAAACATTAGTTATTCGTAAGACAAGCCAAAACCAAATTTAAATAACGGATCATAATCACTATCACCATAATTGATTGGTATTTGATCCATTGACTTAGGCCAGGTCATAGATAATTTACCAGTAAAATCGAAATCTCCAAATACTACGTCTGCAATACCTTCTCCCTCTGTACCAGGTAACCAGGCAGCAATAAAGGCATTACTATTATTTAAAGCATCATTTACAATCATTGGACGCCCAGATATTAGAATGACAATAAATGGTTTATTTGATTTTTTAACTTTTTCTAAAATCCTTTTATCATCAGATGATAGCGTAAGAGAATCTCTATCACCTACCCCCTCAGTGTAAGGTTTTTCACCTATGGCTAATACAATTATATCGGGGTCTAATAAATTATCTCCATTTGGTGAGTAATGAATGTCATTTGAATCATTGACAGCAGACTTAAAGGCATCTAAAATAGTAGTACCAGGTGTTATATCACCAGAACCTCCTTGCCAATGAATCGTCCACCCACCACATTGATATCCAATATTATCCGCATGAGTGCCAACTAATGTAATTTTTTTCCCAGACTTTTTTAAAGGTAATGTTTTATTATTATTTTTTAATAAAACCAAGGATTTTCGAACGCTTTCTCTAGCTAAATTTCTATGTTTCTTAGACCCTACTATATTCTTAATAGGAGGTGACTTTATAGGATTATCAAAAAGTCCTATTTTCTTTTTTATTCTTAATATTCTTGATACGGCATCATCAATTCTTTCCATTGGAATAGAACCTTCTCTCACTGATTCTATTGCTAATCTTATAAAATCATCATACGAGTTATCATCAGGGTTAAGACTACCTGGAACCATATTCATATCAATTCCTGCATTAATTGACTGAATAACACAAGTTTTATAGTCTTGGTCAATTTCATTTATGCCAGCCCAATCCGAGATTACAATACCATCAAACTGGAGCTCTTTCCTAAGAATATCATCAATTAAATATTTATGACCGTGAAGCTTTTGGCCCTTCCAGCTATTGTAAGAAATCATAATGCTTCCAACTCCTGCTTTAATAGATTCCTTAAATGGTTTTATATATTTAGCTCTAAGTTCTTTCTCTTCTAATATAACATCTCCTCTATCAATTTTATACCAATTCGTACCCGTACCAAATACCGTGTTACCATCACCTACAAAATGTTTTGCGCAAGCAAGCACAGAATTTTTATTTAAGGTCCTGCCCTGATACCCTAAGGTTGAAGCAACTCCAAGTTCAGTCACTATTTTAGGATCTTCTGAAAAACTTTCATATGTTCTCCCCCATCTTTCATCTTGCGCAACAGCCACGCAAGGGGCAAACGTCCAGTCTAATCCTGTAGCCTTTACTTCTGTTGCAGTTGCAGCTGCAATTTTTTGCGTAAGTAATTTATCATTGGCACAGCCTAAACCAATATTGTGGGGAAACATAGTAGCTCCTAGAACATTATTATGACCATGAACAGCATCAATTCCATATATCAATGGAATTTTAAGCCTCGTTTTAAGTGCTTCTTTTTGAAACCCATTGTAAAGATCAACCCAAGAAGATGGTTGATTTGTCGGAGGGGTTGATCCACCACCACTAAGAATAGATCCTAAAAAATATTTTTCTATATCAGATTTATCTTTTAAGTAACGATAATCAACTTGTGTCATCTGTCCTATTTTTTCTTCTAATGTCATCTTTTTTATCAACTCTGATATGAATTTATCATTATTACTTGAGCAACTAATTAATGATATAAATAATAATGCAACAATAGTTAATAGATTCTTATAAATTAAATTCATTTTTCTTTCTTTTTTTATTCCAATTTATTTTTAATAAATAATTAGATTTTTCTACAATCTTTATTTTTAAAAAAATTGAGTATTTTACCTAAATTTGTTTCTATTAATTGTTTTAAATAAAACAACATAAATAGTCTAAAACTTAACACATTACCAAATGGTTTTTAATACTGTCATAAAAAAAATTATATTATTTCTTTTGCTTACTAATTACATATTGGCAATAGATTTTTTAAAAACAAGTGGCGATACAATTGTTAATGAAAATAATGAAAAAATAATGCTCCAAGGATTTGGTCTTGGTGGCTGGTTGGTTTTAGAAGGGTATATGTGGAATTGCTATATTGAGCATGCATCTACATCGAGAATGGAGGCTGCTATTGAATATTTAGTTGGAGAAGATAAAAAAAGAGAGTTTTTTGATTTATATAGAAAAAATTACATCACAGAAAAAGATGTAAAATACATATCTGATAATAATTTTAATGCTTTAAGAGTTCCACTCCATTACAGAGATTTTTCGCCTAATTTTATGGAGTTTAGCACAGAGGGCTTTGAACTTTTAGATTCTTTAGTTGCTTGGGGTAATAGGTACAATGTTTATTTAATTCTTGATATGCACGCAGCTCCTGGTGCGCAAAATACTAGCGATTTTTCAGATTCTGAGTTAAATGGAGATTCTGAACTTTTTACCAGTTATACAAATCAACGCTGGCTAGCGTCTACTTGGAAACATATTGCGAATTATTATAAAAGTGAACCTGTAATTGCTGGTTATGATCTTTTGAATGAGCCTGCAAGACCTGGAGTTGCAACAACCCTTAGAAATATATATGAGCAGTGCATTGATTCTATCAGGGCTGTAGACCAGAATCATATGGTAATAATTGAAGGTAATTGGTATGGGAATGATCACACTGGTCTTTTCCCACCATTTGATCCAAATATTGTATACAGCTTTCATCATTATGTAGGAGGTATTAATGATACCATGACAATGTATAATCAATATAGAAACGATATAGCATTACAATACAATGTCCCCCTATGGGTTGGGGAATTTGGTGAGAATTCTAATGTCTGGGCAAATGGGATTAAAGAATTCTTTAATAGAAATAATATAGGATGGAGCTGGTGGAATTTTAAAAGTGTAGAAAGAATTTCAAGCTTATTTAGTTATAAAATAACAGATGAATACCAAAATCTAATTAACTATTGGGGAGGGAATGGAATAAAGCCTGACACTGCTGAAGCCTTTGCAGGATTAATTTCAATGGCCAGAAGCCTCCATTTTGATTCTTGTAAAGTAAATATTGGATTAACTAGAGCACTGTCTGATACGAGCTTTAGTTCAAAAAGTGAATCATTTTCAAACTTTATTGCGCCAGGGCTTCTACCAGCGGTTAATTATGATACAGGTAATAATTATGTAGCTTATTTTGATAACCAATCTGAAGATCCTAATAAATTTTCACCAGACACAAAATCATGGAACAACGGGTGGTCTTATCGAAACGATGGAGTTGATATAGGGTTTAGTAGCGGTGGAACAGGTGATTATCACATCGGTTGGATAGAAGATGGAGAATGGATAAAATACTCCATCCGATCTGAAAAACCTGACAACTATAAAATATTTTTAGAAATATCTTCCTATGATAACAATGGAATGATTCTGGCTACTACTGAAGTTGGAGATACTTTGGGACCAATCAACATCCCAAACTCGATTGGTTTAGGGGATGGATGGCGTATAATAAATCTCGGAAATATTTCAATCCAAGAAAAATCTACTCTTAAAATTAAGGCAATAAGTGGTGGATTTGATTTTAAAAATATTATATTTAATAAAATGGATATTTCATCATTCCCAACCAACTTCAATCTAATATGTTATCCAAACCCTTTAAATGCAGATCTCAATATCCAATGGGAAAGTTCTTTTGCGAGTGAAACACAAATAACAATATTTAATTTAATTGGGAATAAAGTTTTTGAAAAAAACTTAACAGCCACTAAAGGATTAAATAAACTAAACTGGGGTTTGAAATCTTCACAAGATTATAAAAATATACCATCAGGAATATTTTTATTAAAAATAAAAAATACTAATTCAGAATTAATAAAAAAAATTACTTACCTTAAATAAGTTACTTTAAAATAAAAATTTTCTTTCCCTGTCTTTGCATGCAGTAAATATAGTCCACTTGATAAGTTAGCTCTGGTAAAATCAACCTTTATTTTATCACTTATTAAAAAAAATTTCTTACGTAAAACTTCTACCCCTTTTATATTGTAAAAAATTATTTCAGCCGGTTTATCTCTGAAATTTTCAGGAATTTCAAATGTAAAAGAAGAATTAAATGGATTCGGAGCAATAGTAAACCTGCATTGTTCATTGCGATTATCATTTTTAGTTATAGATAATTCTTCACCTGAATATCCATAGGTCATATTATCTGTTAAACAAAGTATTAGATAGCCATTTTGCAATACGGAATTTTGTTGCACAAATTGAGCATTATTAGCTGACCAAGTATGAGTAGCTTTTTGCCAAATTTGATCATTAAAAGTATCAAAATTATCTTCCCACTCATAAGAGAAATTATTAAAACTACCATAAGCACCTTCGCCCGGGGTATAAGAATAATATTTTACCCAATCATAATATGCATATACAGGTAAGATTGAATCATCAAACTCGCCTACCCAACTTTCCCAAACTGGTTGCCAAATGTTCATCATAATTTTTTGACCGGTGTTAAGAGTAGAAACATAGTCATCATAGTTTTCTCGAACTAGCTGACCATCAACAAAAAATTTTATACTCTGCGGTGTCCATTCAAACGCGTAAACGTGAAAGTCACTATAAGGATAAAATGGAGTATAGATTATTTCTTCATGGTGTGTTTCATAAGCAGTTATAATATTTGTTTGGATTGCGTTACTAATATTCCCGAGTGCCTCAAAATCGATTTCTCTCCAATTTTCAGTACTGCTTTGGCCTTCTGCCCAATAATCATCAATAGTAAAAAATGAAGAGACAACTCCAGAGCCTATTGCTGTTTTCATTTTTACTTCAAAACGACCATATAAAAATTCGTTAATTGTACGATACTCTGCTCCCCGATATGGCTTTTGAGAAAGCAAATAACTATTGAATAAAAAAATGAAAATTATAAGTGACTTATAATTTCTCATTGTTTTGTATATAACCTAACATATTCGATTATAAAAGATGCTGGAAAGATAGAATTGTCAATTCCTTGAATACCTCCCCATGCCCCTCCAATCGCGAGATTTAAAATAAGAAAAAATTTATTATCATACGGCCAATCATTAAAGGATGTTGAATTTTTGCTGTAATCAAAATAAAGAATACCATCTATATAGCCTTTAATAAAATTATCTCCCCATTCAATTGCATAATTATGAAAGGATGTCTCAAGAGTATTTAATTCGTATACCCCTTGCTGACTTGTGCCGTGAACACCACCATATAAATTAGCATTATGAATACTAAAAAAAACTTTGTTTGGGTCAAATCCCACATGCTCCATAATATCAATTTCTCCACAATAAGGCCAACCAATTGAATCAATTTTAGAATTTAGCATCCAAATAGCAGGCCATGTCCCAACCCCTTGTGGTAGTTTTGCTCTAATTTCCCAATACCCGTACTGTAATTCTACTTTACCCTTAGTATTGATCCTCCCTGATGAATAGGATGGGTTATTTGGATCAAATGGTAAATCTTTTTTCGCTCTGATATATAATTTCCCATCAATAATGGTAATATTTTCTCTACTGTCAACATACCTTTGACTTTCTTCATTAAAAGCTCCTTCCCACCATTCTTCAATATTCCAAAAATTTAGGTTAAGACTGTCTTGGTTAAATTCATCATTCCAGAATAATTGATACCCATCTACAATACTTTCTTGATATAAACAATTACCATCATCAACTGTAGCAACTGAATCATAATTAATCGCTGATATATCCGTACAACCAAAATAAAAACAACCTCCGTCATCAATTGTTGCGGATGAGTTGTAGTTCCAAGCAGAAGAATCCATGCAACCAGGTATTTCAAATTGTTCTTCTTCTTCATTTTTTTTACAAGAAGTAGTATAAAAAACTATACTAATTAAAATTATATTTTTTACCATAGTCTAGTAAATGATCATCTGTTAAAATTGGAAAAGAAGGCTCAAATAATGGATATGCTTGGTTAGTATAAATGACATTTAAATCGATATTTGTTAATTTGATTTTTTCAAATTTATCAGTATCGATTCTTATAATATTTGAATAAATCTTTTGCAGAGAGTCAACCTTAGAAGAAATTATTTTTAGTCCACTATCAGTCCCCTTTGTTAATTTCTTCTTCATTACCTCAGAACTAATAAAGTCTTTCCATTTTCTTTCTATGTTAATAATAGCTTTATCTTTATCATAATTTAATTTGTAAGCTTTTTTTGTTATCTCCTGATCTCTAAAAAGATCAGCTAAAGCATATTTTAATTCGTTATCAAAAGTATTTTTAGAAATTTTACGATTCCTAAAAACTAAGGGATGCGTTTTAATTAAATTTAAGACCTCTTTCACACTATAGTTTTTGTTATCGAAAAACAATAAATTTTGATTTTTTATATCCTTTAGATCATTAAATGAAGAAATTTCTTTTATTTTTTTTATTTCTTGATCCCATATACTATTTTGCATAGCTGATTCTTTTTTGTCCTTCTCAATTAAATATATTTCAGATACCCTATCTGAAAATAATTGGAATGTCTTTGGGTCAAAATCTAATTTCTTCCCCCTCATCAAACTAGATACATACTGTTCATAAATTTTCAGCGCATTTAATTCATTATATGATTTTTGCGCATCAATAATCGATTGCTTCTTCTGCTCATCAGTTACAGAAACTGCAGTGTTCCATCCTTCAATTTCAAAAAACATAGAACTCTTTTTATTTATAGAGACAGGTCCGTAAAGAACATTATCCTGAGGCTCAGAAAAATACAATATTTCTTTAACTTTAAGTGGCATTTCTTCATTAAAAGTGATCTTTCTAAAATTAATTGATGGTGAATCACCTATACTGCTTGGGATGGTAGATAATGATTCTAAATTTTTAGATAAAACCTTTTGCTTTTGTTCTTCAGTCAGGATTAGAAAAGATATTTCGTAAGTTTTTTTTATTTGCTTAGCAACCAACCTTACTAATGCAGGATTTGGCTCAACTTTATCAAAACCATTTTTTTTTAGCATCATTTGTCTTAAAGACTGCTCTTTTCTTCCAGTAATGAGATTAATCTGTGCGCTAGTAAAGCTGAAATTCTTTTTTTCATATTCAATCGCCAATAATTTTTCTGCAATCAATGAATTAAGAGCAATTTTTTTGTGAATATAATTGTTGTTTTTACAATAGTTTGGTCTTGGGACATATTCGCAGCGTTTGATAAAATCATTTACAGTGATTTCTCTATCACCGATAGTAGTTAATAAATTGTTATTAACATTATTAATTACAGTACTTTTATTTTTAGAATTTTCGCAAGAACAAAAATAAAAAATAAAAAAAAGAAGAGCTAAGGAGAAGACCCGCTTCATTTTTTAAAAATTAAAATAATTTGAAACGCATTGTAAGAAGAGAAACATCTCCAAGTACGCCAATTGATTGATAAGAATAATCAATTGAAACACTTTTATTGCCGGGAAGTGCTTTCTCATAACCTAAACCAAAAGTTAAAGTAGAGAAGGGTAAGTCAAAACCACTAAAAAGCTCTGATTCATTTGGCTGTTCAATTCCAATGCCTTTTATTCCTGATCTTAAGGAGAAAATATGCCCGCCTATAATTTTATGAGAGTATTCTGAACCTATATTTAAAGATTCACTATTATTATTAGGATGAAGAACATCAAAAGACACTATAAGCTGTTGAACTTCGTTTTTTATTGGCTTAATTGAAGACCCTAATCTAAAAATTAAGGGCAACTCCCATGATTCTGTTCTGTACTGACCGATTACATTTTCATAATTACCATTTTCATTTTCTAAAATATCGATTGGGTTGATCAAGTCAATTCCATCATATCTCATTTTAGAACCGTAATTTGATATACTCATTCCTATCGCCATACCATTTTCTCTATCATTTGCCTTAGAGAAAAAATTTGTTTTTACTATTACGCCTAAATCAAGCGCAATCGCGCTTGCAGTTGAGTGCCAAATATTGGAACTAATCATTTTAATTGATGCACCAAAAGCAAACCAGTCTACAATATTTCTACCATAGGATATAGATGCCGCTAATTCGTTTGCATTAAAATATTCTCCAGTCCCATTCTGATTTAATACATTTGTTACTTCAGTAGAGCCATAGTCAAAATCAGTAAACCACGTACTCAGTGTACCATAGCTCCCCATATCAATCGCAGTGGCAAAAGTAGAATGGGTAATCCCCACTACCCAATCCTGTGAAGAAACTCCAAATTCTAATCCATTCACGAAAGCTAACCCAGCTGGATTCCAATATGCTGAGTTAACATCATCAGCTAAAGCTACAAACGCTTCACCCATTGAAACAGCACGGCTGCTTGTACCAATTTCTAAAAAATTTGCTGCCGTTGTCCCAAACCTATATTGCCCATAAGAAAGTGATACAAATAGCATAAAAATAAATAAAGTAATTTTCTTCATTTTATAACAGCAAACTTCCCTGTTTGTTCTAATCCATTTAGCGATTTATCAGTAAAATTTGGTCTTACATGGTATAAATACATCCCAGCTGCAATTTCTAACCCTTCTTGATTTAACAAGTCCCAATATATTATGCCATTATCTATTCCGTCATTTTTATAAATTGTTTTCACTTTTACCCCGCTCGGAGTAAAAATGGTCACAACGCAGTTGGACGGGAGATTAGTGAACATAATCTTTCTAGGCTGATTTAGAAACGAGTTTATAACAGCTTCTTCCATTGCATTAGTACCGACATAAGGATTAGGAACAACTCTTATATCTTTCATATCCTCTTCTAGATTATTTTCAACAATTTTTCTAACGCTATCAACTTTAAATTTAAATGTATCTGAAGCCCAAAAATTTCTATTCCAACTAATAGAATACCTAGAGCCTGCTTTTGGTAAGAAAACACTGTCAATATTAAAAAAGTCAATCACAAAAGCTGTACCCAGCCAGTTATTTAATGAATCAACTTCACCTACCAAAATTCTATCTTGAAACTTATTATATTCACCATCAAGACCCCATGACGATGAGGCAAAGTCTTGAACTACTAAATCCATTAATGTGTAATTACCGTTATCATCAACTTTTGTTTTATTTACAACATAAAAATCAAAAGACTGCTCCAAAATAATCCTATTGGGAAACCATAGTCTAGTATCATATTCATCATAAATCCCGAATGGACTTTCTACTTTAGAGCTATAGCTTATATCTTCCGTAAAAACAATTTCACAATCCCATGGAATTAAATTTGATTCTCTAGTAGAAATAGTAATATTTACATCACCATAACTATCTCCCACCCAGCCTGAATTTGCTGAATCTATTGAAGGAGTTGTAAATATTTGTGAAATATCTAATTGAATACCGTCAAATACATCGGAGCGCACTTCATTGTTCATCGCCCAATGATCATTCTCTTCATTAAATATTAAATTTGAACCACTAAAATTTGGTTGTCCAGTTAAGTCGTAAGTTGGCGTCTCGTTGTAAACATATTCGCCTTTTGTCTTATTAAAAACTTGGAACC